>JALYXS010000615.1 GCA_030946965.1 Acidobacteriota bacterium | reverse complement strand
CGTCCCCACTTCTCGCCATAGCGCGGCGATGCGAGCAGCGAATCGAGCAAGCGCTCCCATGCGCCGGGCGAAGTGTCCGCCTCGAACGCGCGAACCTGCTCCGGGGTAGGAGGCAGGCCGAGCAGATCGAACGTGGCCCGCCGCAGCAGCGCGAGCCGTCCGGCTTCGGCTGAAGGCTGCACCTTCTCCGCCTGCATTTTCTGGATGAGAAACGCGTCGATAGGATTTTGCGCGCCAGCTAGGGGTGGCACCGCCGGCCGCTTGGGCGCCTGGAACGCCCACCATTTAGGACGCGCCGCTTGCGCCTGCACTGCGTGATCCGGCCATTCGGCGCCCTTCTCGATCCACGATCGCAGAATCGCAATCTCTTCGTCCGGAAGTTTCGCGCCGGGCGGCATGGTAAGTTTGCCCGCGTGCGATACAGCTTGAAGCAGGAGACTGTCCGCCGGATTGCCCGGTTTCAATGCGGGCCCGCGCGTGCCGCCTTTCAAAATCGGCTCGCGCGCGGTCAGTTTCAGCCCGGACATGGAGGTCGTTTCGCCGTGGCACGAGAGGCACCGCTTTTCGAGAATACCGGCCGCTTGTTGCGGCAAACTGTCGTTAGCGGACCAGAGCGGAAAGGCGAAGACGGCCGCGGAGAAAGCCAGCAGCGCCGCGTTGTGGGTCATGTTTACCTTCGTCTATGTTACCGGATTCAACCCAAAATCGCGCGCGCGGCGTTGTGTCCCGGCGCTCCTGTCACGCCGCCGCCCGGATGCGTTCCCGAACCGCACAAGAATAATCCCGGAACCGGCGTTCTACACGGCATCCGCTTGTCGAACATCTGATCCCGCCGCAACTCTCCGTGAAAGATGTTTCCGCCCGTGATCCCAAACCGCCGCTCCAGATCGAGTGGCGTCAATATCTGCCGGTCAATCACCAGCGAACGAAAATTCGGCGCATACGCCTCAATCAGGTCCAGCACGCGATCGGCGAACGGCTCGCGCCACTCGTCCCAGTTCCCTTCGCGTAGTGTATACGGAGCGTATTGTAGAAACACGCCCATGATGTGCCGGCCCTCCGGAGCAAGCGTCGCGTCGTACATCGTGGGGATCGTCATCTCGATCAAAGGGCTGCGCGATGGCCGCCCCTCACTGCAATCCCGCCACGCGCTCTCGACGTACTCCATCGACGGGCAGATGTGGATAGTAGCCTTGTGCTGCGGACCGGGCGTTCCGGGCAGCGCGCGGAAATCCGGCAATCCGGAAAGCGCTAAATTCATCTTGAGCGAAGTGCCCTCAATCCGGAAGGCGCGAACGCGCGCGGCGAATTCGGGTGGCAGCTCCCGTGGGTCCACCAACTTGAAAAACGTCGCGTGCGGATCGAGGTTCGACACCACCACTTGCGCGTCGATCTCATCGCCGTTCTTTAACACGACACCGCGCGCCTCACCGTCGCGAATCAGAACGCGGTCCACTTCGGAATTCAGGCGGATTTCAACGCCTCTGCTTCGAGCCGACGCGGCAATTGCCTCCGATACTCCGCCCATCCCGCCGCGCACGAATCCCCACAACCCGCGCCGGCCCGCGACGCCGCCCATGCAGTGATGCAGCAGGATGTAAGCTGTCCCAGGAGATCGCGGGCCGCCGTTTGCGCCGATAAAGCCATCGGTCGCAAGCGTCACCTTCAACTCCGGCGATTCAAACCACTCATCGAGATAATCGGCCACGCTCTGCTCCAGGATCTTTTCGAGTCCCGGAACTTCACGCGGGGGCGGAGAGAGGAGCGTGGCTTCCATCAAGTTGGCGAGCCGCTCCAGATGCGCTTCGTATTTTGGATACGCTTCCGCATCGCGGCGCGAGAACTTGGCGATCTGTTCGAGCGTCCTCTTCGAATCCTGCCACATGAAAAGATAACGGCCATCGGGGAAAGGAGAAAAGAACGCCGGGTCTTTCGCGTCAACCCGGTATCCGAAGCGCTCGAGCTCGAGTTCTTGAACGATCCGGTCTTGCAGCAGGCTTACGAGGTACGCGGCGGTTGAAACGCGATACCCCGGCCACACCTCCTCGGTCACGGCGCAACCGCCGGCGAGTTCGCGTCTCTCGAGCACCAGAACGCTGCGCCCCGCGCGGGCGAGATAGGCGGCGGTCACCAGCCCGTTATGCCCGGCGCCGATGACGATCGCGTCGTATTTCATTTCCAGCTTTCGTCGAACAGTCCGCCCTCTATGACTGTCCCGTCCAATTTCTCGATCGCCCAATCTCCCAATCGCGGATAGAGGAGCGCGTTCGTCCCGTCAAAATCGGCTTGATGGAACGTATGCCCGCTGTTGATCACCACGTACTTTTTCGGATTCAACGGGTTGGGATAGATCAGCACCGGAATATTTTGGGACGCGCTGAATTGCAGTTTCCCCAACGTAATATTTTCTTTGGTCCAACGCAGCGGAAGCTTCGCGGCGATGCGGCGAATCACGGCGTTGCTCGCGGGATCGCCAAACAAAATCAGGTTGCTGTCCGCAATGTCTTCCGGCGTGACCGCGCGGTCGTCTTTAATGCGAACGTCACCCCGCAGGTACTTCGCATACTCGTTCGCGAACCGCTCCAGTTTCTTCGAAGCGTATGCCGTTCCGGGACTCGGCCATCCCGTGGGCCGCACGCACAAGAATGAATCCATGAATGCATCGTCGATGGGGCCTTGCAGTCCGTGAAATTTTCGAAGTCCGCTGCCGCCGGAAGCGGCCCATTTCCCCGAAGTTCGATCGAGCGACAGCTGAAAGCCCATTGTCTGACCGTCAATCGTTATCGACTGCGGCGTCCGCGGTAAGGTGAACGATATTCGCGACACGTTGTTGGTCGAAACCGCTAGCCGCCCGCCATCTAAACGGGCATCCACGTCCGCGCGTTCGTAGTGCCGCCCCAAGCCTTCGACCGTAACCCAGAAGCAATGGTTGAAACGTGTCGTATACGTGACGAAACGGATGTGGTCCGGCGCGTGGCGGCCGTCCACGACGGTTTGATCGAGGAACTTGTCCGAAATCGCTTTGCTGTCGGGATGGAACTTATGTTGCGTATGCGGCCCGATCAGGAACAGCGCGCGCAAATCCTTCGTCGTCCAATTCAATCCCTCCGGCGTAAAAGAGAAACCCTCTTTCGTGAGTTGCTCGCGAATATTGATGGAGGCCTGCTTTTGCGGATCGTCTTCGCCGCCGTAACCGACGGTTGGGACATCGAAAGCATTCAGCGCATAGTCGCGCGCGTCGTATATGTGCAGTAACGATTCCTGGTAGGCGGGCATGAGGTCGCGTTTCGCATAGATCTTCGTTTCCGTAAAGCCCGCCCCCGCTTCGAAGGCCGCCCAGCGGCTGGGATGCTGCAAGCCGATGTGCCACGCGCCCGCGCCGCCCATCGAAAAACCGCGCAACACGATGCGATCGGGATCGATCTTGTAGCGCTTCTGCACGGATTCCAAGGTCTCAAACACATCCGTCTCGCCGGCCCAGCGATACGCATTGTTCCCCCGCCCAAAAACTTCCAGTTGAATATAGTCGATCTCCGGCGGAACCGCTTTCGCGGCATCGTGCGCGGCGATGAAGCTAACCTCATTGAGGGTGGCCCCGCGTCCGTGCAGCACGACGTCAAGCCGCCCGGGCTTGCTGCCGTCGTACGACTCGGGGATCAGTAATCCGTACGGCTGCAAGCTGCCGTCGACGCGCGAACGGTAGGCGCGCGTGAGCCGGCCTTTGCGCCTGGGCCAAGACGGCTGTCCGGCCGATAACTCTTTCGCGCGCCCAAGTCCGGTCTCAAGTGCCGCCGCCGTGTTCGCCAGATACGCTTTCGAGAAGAACTCATCCTCGTATCGCATAATCCACTCGGCTGCTTTTCGATAGATCGCCACATCCGCCAGAAGATCGGCATCGGCGCCTGATTTCGCGAGCGCGTTCAAATTTAATCCGAGTTCCGCGATCTTCGCCTGAATCTGCCGCCGTTCGGATTGCGTAGGCTGGTAAGCCGGGCCGGGGGCGCCCGCCACCACTGCTGCCAGGGCCATCATTACGATCCACTTCGTCATTGAGTTACAATCATAGGCCATCCATGTTACTGCTGCTATTGGTCTCGGGCGTGCTGGTCTCGAGCGGTTTTGCGTTCGCGCAATCCAGCCGCGCGCTGCCGCCCATCCCCACGTATGAGGTCACGCGCGCGCCTTCCGCCGTCACCATAGACGGCAAGCTGGATGAAGCGGCTTGGAGCGCCGCCGGCGTAATCGAGTTTCAGTTTCCGTGGAGTCAACAGACAGGCGCGAAGCAGAAGACTACGGCGCGATTGCTC
>JALYXS010000573.1 GCA_030946965.1 Acidobacteriota bacterium | reverse complement strand
GAACGGGGTACGCGCGCAGCTCCCGCTTCTCCCCGGGTTCCCGTCCGCTCTGCGCGACATAAAGCGTCCGGTAATCCCGCGAGAACAGCAACCCGTTCGGGCGCGTGGTGTCGAATGTCACGCGAGTCATGGTCCACTTGCCGTCCGGTTGTGGATCGAGGCGATACACCGAATCGTGCTCCAACTCCTTCGCGCTTCGGTCCGCGCTCCAGGGTCCCGCCGCGCCTTCATAAAAAGGATCGGTAAACCAGACGCGCCCCTCGGTATCGATTGCGAGATCGTTCGGAATATTCAGCCGCTTGCCTTCGAAGCTGCCGGCAAGCACCGTCGGCGGTCCAGAAGGCTCATAGCGAACGACCCGGCGCGAATCCACTGCCGCCCCGCCTTCGCATCCGTAGAGCCGTCCTTGTTTGTCGAAATTCAATCCATTCGCGCAGTTGGTGTTCTCGCGCCATACGGTCACCGCGCCGCTTTGGGGATCGTATTTCATGATCCGGCTTTGGTGAATGCGGGTGAAGTACAGGACGGAACCGTCCCACGCGGGCCCCTCGCTTACACCCCCGTACGCCTCGTCAAGCAGCTCGAATTGCCATGCCATGGCACTCTCCTGTAAAATAAAAGTTCAACCTCATAATTAAACCCCACAATTAACCGTGATTTCAGTCAGCAATGTCAGCATGCGCTTCGGCGCCAAAATACTGTTCGAAGACGTCTCGACCGCGTTTCTCTCCGGACGCCGGTACGGTCTGACCGGTCCCAACGGATCCGGTAAATCCACTTTCATGAAGGTGCTCACCGGCGAAATCGATGCCCAAAAAGGCAACGTGGTTCGCCCCAGGCGCCTCGGCGTGCTGAGTCAGGATCAGTTTGAGTTCGACTCTTTTCGCGTGATCGACACCGTCATCATGGGCAACCGCCCGCTCTGGAACGCTCTCGCGGAGCGCGATGAAATTTATTCCAAGCCCGACATGACCGATGAAGATGGGATGCGGCTCGGTGAGCTGGAGGGCATCGTTTCCGAGAACGACGGCTACACCGCCGAGAGCGATGGCGCCGTTCTTCTGGACGGTCTCGATATTCCAGAGGAGTTGCACGACCGCCGGATGAGCGAACTGCAAGGCGGCCAGAAAGTGCGCGTGCTGCTGGCGCAAGCTCTATTTGGCGGCCCCGAAGCACTGCTGCTGGATGAGCCGACCAACTATCTCGATGTCGAATCGATTCATTGGCTGCAGGATTTCATGCTGCGCTACAAGGGCACGCTGATCGTGATCTCGCACGACCGCCATTTCCTGAATAGTGTATGCACGCATATCGCGGACATCGATTATCAGACGATCATCACTTATACCGGCGGGTACGACGACATGGTGCTTGCGAAGACGCAAATTCGCTCGCGCATAGAATCGGAGAACGCACAGCGGGAAAAGAAAATCTCGCAGTTGAACGAATTCATCGCGCGCTTTTCGGCGGGCACGCGGTCGAGCCAGGTGACATCGCGCAAGAAGGAGGTTGAGCGATTGCAGACCAGCGAACTAGCGCGCTCCAATATCGCCCGCCCGTATATCCGTTTCGAGATGAAGCGGCCATCGGGAAGGCACGCGCTTGAGATCAAGGGGTTATCGAAATCGTACGGCGAGAAGAGCGTGATTCATAACTTTACCGCGAGCATTGGGCGCGGCGAGAAGATCGGGATTATGGGCCGCAACGGCGTGGGAAAAACGACGCTGGTACGTTCAATTGTTTCCGTATTGGCGGGAGTGGACGCCGAAGCAGGCGAAGAGCCCCTGGCAATCGAGAGCGGCAAAGTGGAATGGGGTCACGAGATCTCGATCGGCTATTTTGCGCAGGATCATCGCGCCTCCATTGCGCCGGGAACGACGGTATTCGAATGGCTGCAACAATTCGATCCGCAAGCGGGCAACGAGGAATTGCGGGGATTGCTGGGGCAGATGCTTTTCCGTGGAGAGGAAGGGATGAAGCCGACCGCGGCGCTATCGGGCGGTGAGGCGGCGCGCTTGCTTTTCTGTAAACTCATGCTCCAAAAACCGAACGTGTTAGTGTTCGACGAACCGACAAATCACCTCGATTTGGAAGCTATTAACGCGCTCAACATTGCTTTGCAAAAATACGAAGGCACGGTGTTTTTGGTGTCGCACGATCACGATTTGATCGAAGAGGTCGCTACGCGCATTTGGCATTTCGAGCATGGAAAAATCGAAGATTTCAAGGGCGCATACGCCGAGTACGTAGCGTACGCATGACCTCTGTCTAACGCTACAATCGGCCCATGCAACGCTTTCGAATCGGCGCCATCACCGACGAATTCTCTCCCGACATCGAAATAGCGGCGGAGTCCATGGCGAACTTAGGGATGGAAGCGGCCGAACTCCGCATGGTATTCGGCAAGAACATAATCGATCTCACGGACGATGAAGTTGACCGGGCTAAGCAAATCCTGACGGATCGTGGACTGAAGATCGTTTCCATCGCCTCGCCGCTGCTGAAATGCACGCTGCCGGACGCGCCGGACGTCGATTCGCGATTCCAGCAGGACATGTTCGCTTCGAAACACAATTTTGAAGATCAACCCCGGCTTACGGGCCGCGCCTTTGAAATCGCGGAGCGGACCGGCGCGAAAATTGTGCGCGTGTTTTCATATTGGCGAACCATCGAGCCGGAGAAGGTTTTCGACCGTGTCGTATCGGCTCTGCGGTCCCTTGCCGGGCAGGCGGCCGGTCGCGGGCTGATCGTCGGTCTCGAGAACGAGCACGCCTGTAATATCGCGACCGCAAAGGAAACCGCCCGCGTGCTGGCCGCGCTCGATCATCCGAATCTTCAGGTTGTGTGGGATCCCGCGAATGCGTATGTTTCTGGAGAAAATCCGTTTCCCACGGGATATCGAATGTTGGCGCCGGGACGCATCGCTCACGTTCACGCCAAAGATTGCCGGCTCAATGGGCATCAACCGCTTTGGGGCCCTTTGGGTGAGTGCGACGTGGATTGGCGCGGCCAGATCGACGCGCTCGCGGCGGATGGATATAAAGGCTATATCAATCTGGAAACGCACTGGCAAGGGCCGGACGGCAACAAGCACGAAGCCAGCATGATCTGCGGTCGCAACTTGCGGAACCTGGTGGAGGGTTAATCGAGTTATGGCGATTCTCGACGGGCTGACAATCGAGGATTTCGAAAAGCTTCCGGACGCGCTTGCCCGGAATCACGAGCTGGTCGATAGAGAGTTAGTCGACGTGTCCGGAAATACTCCTGAGCACAATTGGCTGCGCGATCTGTTGGGCCGTCTCCTGGGTAACTTTGTCGAGGAGCACAAGCTGGGGAACATCATCCTGGACCAGGACTATGACTTCGATAGCAAGGCCCACGGGCCGGACTTAAGTTTCGTGGAGCCATCGAAGGTGCATTTGTTCGCTCGCCGTCGGGGCGTTCAGCCTTTCGTTCCCGACCGGCCGTTGAGGTTGTATCGAAGAGCGATAGTTTCGAATCGTTGATGAAGAAGGCCAAGCGATATTGCGATTGGGGCACCCAGGAAGTCTGGATCTTTTCGATTGACCTGCGGCAGGCCGTGCGCTATTCGGGCAGACAGGGCGTCATTCTCGATGAAACGGCCGACTTTACTTCGGACCTGATCCCCGGTTTCCGCATCCGGCTGGGCGAACTCTTCGACAGAATTTAGGAGCATTTCTCACGGCTTCAGCCCGATGTGGCGCACGCACTCCTGCGTGCCGTTTCGAGGGTACAGACCGGGCGCATAGTATACATATCGTGCCGGGCGCATGGTAGACACTTTTGGGCATGGCCTGGAAGGACACATGCGCGATGGAAGAAAGAATTCAATTTATTCATGACTGGAAAGGGGACG
>JALYXS010000570.1 GCA_030946965.1 Acidobacteriota bacterium | reverse complement strand
ATCGCGCTCATCAACGGCGATAAAGTTTACAGCAAGCTTAAATACGAGAGCGGCGTGCATCGCGTGCAACGCGTGCCGCAAACGGAAACGCAAGGGCGCGTGCATACGTCCGCGATTACGGTTGCCGTATTGCCCGAAGCGGACGACGTGGAGGTCAAGATCGAAGAAAAAGATCTTCGCGTGGACACGTTTTGTTCGTCGGGTCCCGGCGGGCAGTCCGTGAACACGACCTATTCGGCGATCCGCATCACGCACATGGCGAGCGGCCTTGTGGTTTCGTGCCAAGACGAAAAATCGCAGATCAAGAATCGCGCGAAGGCATTGCGGGTGCTGCGGTCGCGCCTTTACGAGTTGGAGCTCGAAAAGCAGCAAGCGGCGGTCGGAGCGGAGCGCCGCGGCATGGTGGGTACCGGCGGACGCGCGGAAAAGATTCGGACCTACAATTTTCCCCAGAACCGGTTGACGGACCACCGCATCGGGCTTACGGTTCATCAACTCGACATGGTGATGGACGGGCGCATCGACCAGATTATCGATGCGGTGAATTCGCACTATCAAACCGAGAAGCTGAAGAGCGACGGCGCCGCCGCGTAGTTGACTCTTCATACCGCAATCCTGCAAGGAACCAAGCTCTTCGAAGATGCCGGGAGTTCCGTTCCGCGCCTCACCGCCGAAGTTCTCCTGTGCCATGCGCTGCACTGCGAGCGCCCCTATCTTTACGCGCATCCCGAGCGGGAACTGCGCGAAGTGGAGTGGCTGCATTACGGCCGCTACTTGCACGAGCGCCTAAAAGGCAAACCCACCCAGTACATCACTCAACGCCAGGAATTCCATGGCCGCGAGTTCCGTGTGACACCCGCAGTCTTGATCCCGCGCCCCGAAACGGAACACTTGATCGAAATGGTTCTGAAGCTTGGCTGCGCGGGACGCATCGTCGACGCCGGCTGCGGTTCCGGAGCGATCGCGATCACGCTTGCGCTCGAGACTTCAGCGTCGGTCGCCACCACCGACATTTCCATGGCGGCCCTCGCCGTAGCTGCCGCAAACGCCCGCCGTTTGGGAGCTTCGGTGCAATTTATCGCATGCGATCTTCTGTCCGCCCTCGCTGGCGGCTCCATGGATCTGGTCGTCTCCAACCCGCCTTATATCGCGCTTTCCGAGCGGTCCGGCTTACAGCGCGAGGTCCGCGATTGGGAGCCTGGACTGGCTTTGTTCGCCGGACCCACCGGTCTCGAAATATACGAACGTTTAATACCCGAAGCCGCCCGCGTGCTCCGGCCAGGCGGTTGGCTGGTGCTCGAGCTCGGACAGGGTACCTCGATTGATCGCTTGCTAGGTGCGAGTTGGCGCGGCATCGAGATGGCGAACGATCTCGCCGGCATCCCGCGCGTGTTAGCCTGCCAGAAGGCGAACTGAAGTGAGCACGATCTTCCATGTCGATATGGACGCTTTTTTCGTCTCCGTCGAGGAGTTGTTCAATCCCGCTCTCAAGGGCAAAGCGGTCGTCGTGGGAGGCAAGCACGACGAGCGCGGCGTTGTCTCCGCGGCGTCTTACGAAGCGCGGAAGTTCGGCGTGCACTCCGCCATGCCACTGCGCACCGCTTACAAGCTTTGTCCCCACGCTATTTTCGTGGAGGGAAACATTGCGCGGTACCGCGAGTACTCGGGCAGAGTTCGCGAGGCGCTGAACCGATTTACTCCACTGGTCGAAATGGCGTCGATCGACGAAGCCTATCTCGATATGACCGGCACGGAACGGCTGCTCGGGCCGCCGCTGCAAGCCGCGCACCGGTTGCATGAAGGAGTGGCGCGCGCGACAAAACTGAACTGTTCGATCGGCATCGCGGTATCGCGCCTGGTAGCCAAGGTGGCTTCGGATCAAGCGAAACCAAATGGCGTGCTCTGGATCGTCCCCGGCCGGGAAGCGCGTTTTTTGGCGCCGCTCGACGTTCGCAAAATTCCCGGTATCGGCAAGGTCACCGAGAAGAACCTGCACGCGCTCGGCATTCGCAAAGTCGGCGACTTGGCGAGTTTGGATGAATCGTATCTCGATAGCCGCTTTGGAAAATGGGGTCTTGCCATGGCCGGAAAAGCGCGCGGCGCGGATGCGGGAGGCTGGTTCGATACCGCCGTCGGAGAGCGCGGCGATCCCAAGTCCGTTAGCCACGAGCATACGTTCGGTGAAGACACGGCGAGTCGGGAAGTGCTCGAGTCGACGCTAGCCCGGCTCTCGGAAATGGTTGGCAGGCGGCTGCGGGAATACGATTTGTTTGCGAGAACTATCCAATTGAAACTGCGGTACTCGGATTTCTCGACCATCACCCGCGCGCATTCCATGCAGCGGGCGACGCAGCTCGATACCGATTTGTTCGAGCAATCCCGCGCGCTGTTTCGCGAGGCGTGGAAGCCGGGAGCGCCGGTTCGGCTATTGGGTGTTCACACGGCGTCCTTCAAAAAGGATGAAGGCCAACTCGATCTGCTCGACGGCGGACGCCATGAGCGCTGGCGCGACGCGCTGAACGCGGCGGATCGCATGCGCGACAAATATGGCGATTCGGCGGTCTCGCTGGCAACGGGGATGAAGGCGAGATTCCACGAACGGGTGCAAGAAAACCCCGCGGGGCTCGCTCGCGATCCGGGTGAAGACCCTTCTTGAATCTGCTACTTGCTCGCTTCGGGCTTTTGGAGAACATCGATAGTGACGCTCTTCTTGCCGAATTTCTTCGCCGCTGCTTCATCTGGCATGAAAATATCTACATGGCGGCCGTTCACTTTGTCGCCCGTATCGGTGACGGTGTACACGCCGGAATACCTGCCGGCGCCTCTGATGCGAATCTTCGATCCGAGCGGCAATACTGTAGGATCGGCCGCCACGATTCCTCGGTGCGTGTCCCCCCCATCGGCAGTCGTGCCTTTTACGGAAAATGCGCTGGCAATAAAAGGCTGCGAACGGTGTCGAAGACGCCACAATCGCGACGCACCGCTTGCCTGCGGCAGTAGTACCGATACCATTAAAATCCCAAAATGCCACTTCATCTCTAGAGGATCCCTGTTCGCATCTGTTCAGCCATATATTCAGATGCGCGCATCGAAAGCGCAAGAATCGTGAGCGTCGGATTTTGAGAACCGCCGCTCACGAAACTGCTTCCATCGATCACGAAAAGATTCTTAACGTCGTGGCTCTGGTTCCACTGATTGAGCACGGACTTCTTTGAATCCGCGCCCATGCGGCACGTCCCCAATTCATGGATGCTCTCGCCGGGCGGAACCATTTGGGCGTGCTTAACGAGAACTTCGAAACCGGCGTCGCGACAAAGCTCCGAAAGCGTATTCATGGCGTCCTTCGCCATCACAAACTCGTTACCGGTGTATTTCTGCTGGATATGCAGCGCGGGCACGCCCCAGGCATCCTTCACCGCTTTATCTATGCGAACGTAGTTCTCATAACGCGGCAGCACTTTGCCCATCGCGGTCATGCCGAATCCCGCGTTTGAATTAGCATGAAG
>JALYXS010000531.1 GCA_030946965.1 Acidobacteriota bacterium | reverse complement strand
ATGCAGGGTTCTCCGCCGCAGACGCACGGCCGCGAGTAGATTCCGGGGAAGTCGTCGCCGATCTCCTGGACAACCTGTTTCAGGATCTGCGCTTTTTCGCCTCGCGATACCGAAGGAAGCATCTTCTCGAAGTCATTCAATCCCGCCATAAAAGATTCCGCTTCGATTATCGCTAATATCGCGAAGGCCGCTGCTACGGGTCATTGGACTGCAAACAGCCGCATCAGAGGGGCGCGCGCGGATAAACTCACCACAGATACTCTTTCGCCACCTTCCTCTTGTCGTATCCATCGAGCACATGCACCACCCGGATCTTCTTCAGTGTCACCGGCGAAAGCTGTCCGATCGGAATATACACAATGGTGCGGCCCGACCGCGCCGCGATGTCCCGGAACACCGTTCTCGGCGGCTTCGCGGCGACATACACCACAAACTTTTGCAGCGAGTAATCCAGGCCCGCCAGCAGCAGCCGCTCGGATTTAGTCTCGGCGAAATCGTAATCCGGGTCGCGCCACACGTCGTACATGCGCCGCGCCGGAAGGCTCATCAGGAACCCGCCGTACTCTCCGCGCCCAATTCCCGGACCCACTAAGTGGTCGAACGGATGGGTCGAGTAATACGCCATGTCCGATTCGTTCTGATGTTCCCCCAGCCACGTCGTCTGGTACGAATACCGGTCGTCGCGATCCTCGTCGAAAATCACGATGACGGATCCAACTTCGCCCTGAATCTTATCGAAATGGCGGACATAAATCTTGCCTTCGTGCCAGTTGCGGATGGTCTCGCGGAGATCGATCCCGTCCAGAAGCGATGTCGTGAACGGCTCGGTGCGCGCGCTCTCCTCGGACAAAATACTCTTGCCTTTTTTCTTGAGATAGCGGCCGTAATCTTCAATAATCAGATCCTCGGGCGGATAGGAGCAGATGCTATCGCCATTCAGCTCGCTCGCCCATTCACCCGGCCGCTCCTCTTTCTTGCGCGGTTTCAATCCGACAGGGCGAAGACGGCGTTTCTTGCTCGGAATGCGCCGCCGCAATCGAATTTTTCGCGTGCCGAGCCAGACTTCATCGCCCGAAATTTTGACCGTCGGAATATCGCTTGCGATTTTCTGAAACGGATACTTTCCGGCAGTCTCCCAGACTTCCCAAGCGTAGTTGTCATCCACAATGGAGCGCGCCGCGACCGTCAAATCGAACAACGATGCGGCTAGCTCCCGCCCGGCCACCGCGAGATTGCGCGAGTAGCGCGCCAGCAGCCGCCGTTGCCAGTGCGCCACGCGTTCTCCCGCATTGGCTTCATAGAGCTTCTCCGCTTCCCGCAAGACCGCCGATTGCACCGCGAGCCGGTCCACCGTGGCTCGCAAATTCTCGTACCGGTGCTGCAAATATGGGTACTCCAGCGTGATCTCGACCAGGCTCTCGGGGTGCGGATTGAGCAACTGAATTCCGCGCCGCCGCCGCACCATTGGCTGCGCTTGCGGCCGCTCCATGGCATCCAGCACGGGATCGAGCAGGTTCAACGAAACTATAACCAGCACGCGCGCCAGCGGGTCCGTGCCTTGCAACTTCCACGCGATCCCGCCGGCGTGGCGCTCGATTGCCTCGGAGCGCGCCTGCGGAAAAAGCCGGTATGCCTCCACGTATTTTGCGAGGCCGATGGTCTGGATCGAAAAAGTATCGGGATACGCATCGGGCAAGTGGGGCCGCTCGCCCGAATCCGGGTCCGCGAAAACAATCTCCGCTCCAATTTCGCGCGCGCTGCGGATCGCTTCCGTGAATGCGTCCGCCGGTTCCACCGGAACGTAGACGGCGTTCTCTTCTTCCCGCTCGTCGGCATAGAAGATCACCGAGATCTGCGGCAACCGCTCAACCGCTCGCAGATAACAATCCTGTAGCGCCACCGGCAGCTCCAAGGCAACCACTTGCGGGCGTTCCCGCAGAATTGCCTGGCGAACCTCGTGCGCGAACTCCAGCCGTCCTGCAACTACGGGGAAGTAAGTGAAGCGCCCGCGCTGGAGACTCCCAACATCAGAGGGAAACAGGTCTTCGCCGGGCATAGCGCAAGGCTTCTTCTCCCAGTGTCTGCAGGATCGCGGTTTCTAGCGCGGCCGTTTCATGTGCTTTTTCAGTAGCAAGGCTTCGCAGCTTCAGCGCGAAACGCCCGATGTTGATGCCGTCGCGCACGGTGTAACGCTCGTCGGCGGCGTGCGCCTGCTGCAGAAACTCGGTGACGTAATTCAAAACGCGATCCTCCGCGAACGGCAGATTCTCGCGCAAAATTTGCAGTTCTTCATCGCGCTCGGGAAAATCGATGAGGATTTGCGGTTGCAGCCGCGAATGGATATATTCGGGCAACTCGAATGTCGACGCGTCGTCATTCATCGTCGTCACCAGGCGAAATTGCGCGTGCGCCTTGATCTTGACGCCCGCGACAATCGATTCCACGTAGCGGCGGTTATCGAGCAGCGGCGCGAGACTCGCCCAGCTCTTCTCGCTCATGCGATTGCCTTCGTCGAGCACCACGATTCCGCCCGTGATCATCGCGCTCACGAGGGGCGAAGCGACGTAGCGCAGCTTGCCCTGCCCTTCTATTACGGGTGTCACGATCAGGTCTTCGGGGCGCGTATCGAGCGTGGCTTGCATAATGTAAACGTCGCGGCCCATGCGCTTAGCCGCCGCATAAGCCAGCGTCGTCTTGCCCACGCCGGGCTTGCCGAGCAGCCGGGGGTTCATCGGCTGATCCTTCTCGTTCACCACTAGCCACGCGGCCAGCAACTGCCGCATCAACTCTTCCTGACCGACCCATCGCACCTGCAACTCATCGGGATGTGAGAGATGCAGCGTAACGCCTTCGATTTCGACGGTCATCAGTTTGCGGCGGCCTTCCCTTCCATGTCATAAACCGTCACTGGACCGTACTTTTCGAGTGTTGCCTTGATCTTCGAGGCATCGCCTACCGCGACCACTTGTACCGTATCGAGGTTCAAATACTTCTTGGCCACGCGCTCCACATCGCCGGCCGTGACCGCCGCGATTTTCGCGGGATACGTATCCCAGTAATCGTCTGGAAGGTTGTAAATCTTGCGCGTGATCGCGTAGCTCAATAATTGGGCGGGCTGTTCGAGTGAAAGCGCAAAGCCGGCCACCAGGGAATGTTCCGATTCCTGCAATTCGGCCGGCGGTACTTTCTCCTCGCGGATGCGCCGCAGTTCATTCATAAATTCGGTCATCGCGCCATCCGTCACTTCAGTGCGAACATCCGACGTGGCGCGCCACGGACCGGGAAATTGCGCTGCCGCGAAACTGCTGTAGGCGCCGTACGTGTAGCCCTTCTCTTCGCGCAATTTGATGAACAGCCGCGCGGCGCCGCCGCCTCCCAACACGCGATTCATCACGGTCATCGGGATGTAATCCGGACTGCGGCGGTCGATCGCAATATTTCCCAGGATCAGACTGGTTTGCACCGAATTGGGGCGGTTCACCAAGAGAATCCTCTTCTCGGTCGCGGGTTTGGGATTGGGCGGGAGCTTCTCCTCGAAACCGGTCTTCTTCCACTCGGCCAGCGCCTTCTTCAGTTTGGGAATCAACTGCGCGGCATTGACATCGCCCGCGATTCCGAGGATCGCGTTTTGCGGTACGTAGCGCTCCCGGTGCCATTGCGTCAGCATCTCCGGCGTCATCGCCTGGATCGATTCGGGCGTCGCCGAGACGATGGCGGCCGGGAAATCCCCGTATACCGCGCGATTGAAGCGTTCCGCCGCGAGGAACGCGGGACTCGACCGTTGCTGCCGCAGCGATACTAGCTGGCGCTGCTTCATTTTGTTGAGTTCACTTGCGGGAAAAGAGGGATGCAGCAGAACGTCCGTCACCAGCGCGAA
>JALYXS010000521.1 GCA_030946965.1 Acidobacteriota bacterium | reverse complement strand
GGCGTGAATATGTTGCCGCAAGTGGTCGCGGCCATTGAAGAAGGGCGGACAACGCTCGTGTTCACGAATACGCGTTCGCAAACGGAAATCTGGTACCAGGCGATTCTGGGAGCGCGGCCCGATTGGGCAGGGCAGATCGCGCTGCACCACGCTTCGCTAGAAAGAAAAATGCGCGATTGGGTCGAGGACGGTTTGCGTTCGGGGGACCTTCGCTGCGTGGTATGCACGTCGAGCCTGGATCTCGGCGTCGATTTCACGCCGGTCGATCGCGTCATCCAAGTTGGCAGTCCCAAGGGCGTGGCGCGGTTGTTGCAACGCGCCGGACGCAGCGGACACCGGCCTGGAATTGCCAGCCGCATTACGTGCGCGCCCACGCATGCATTCGAACTGGTGGAGGTCGCGGCCGCTCGCGATGCCGCCGCCGCTGGCGCGATCGAGAGCCGCTACCCCGTCGAACGTCCACTCGATTTGCTCGCGCAACATGTGGTGAGCGTCGCTTTGGGTGGCGGTTTTCGTGCCGGAGATCTGCTGGCGGAAGTGCGCGCGACGTACGCCTACCGGGAACTCACCGGCGCCGAGTGGGCGTGGGTGCTCGATTTCGTCACCCGCGGCGGCGAGGCGTTGCGGGCATATCCGGAATTTTCGCGCGTGATCGAGCGCGATGGCTTCTACACCGTCGAGAACAAAATGATTGCGCGCCGTCACCTGCTCTCGATCGGAACCATCGTCAGCGATGCCGCGCTCGACGTTCGGTATTTAACTGGCGGCCGGCTCGGCAGCGTCGAAGAATCTTTTATCGCGCGCATGCGCCCCGGCGATCGTTTTATCTTTTCCGGAAAGACGCTGGAGTTCGTCCGCGTGCGCGAAATGACCGCCTGGGTCAAGAAATCGCAAGGCGTGGAAGGGGCCATTCCACGTTGGGATGGCAGCCGGATGCCCTTATCGAGCGAGCTTGCGGCAGCCGTGCGCGTGCGCCTGGAACAAGCGCGCAATGGCATTTTCGAGGGACCGGAATTACAAGCCGTTCGACCCGTGCTCGAAACCCAGGCGGCGTGGTCGAAGATTCCCGGCACGGATGAATTCTTGATCGAGCGCGTGCAAACGAAAGAGGGCCATCATCTCTTTTTCTATCCGTTCGAAGGGCGTCTGGTGCATGAAGGCCTGGGAGCGCTGCTGGCGTGGCGTATTTCCCGCATCCGGCCAATCACGTTTTCGATTGCCTGCAACGATTACGGATTGGAATTGCTCGCGCCCGTTGCCGCGCCGGTCGAAGAGGCTCTGGCCGCCGGTTTACTCGCGCCGCGCAATCTGCTCGAAGATATTCCCGCGAGCCTCAATGCGGCCGAAATGGCGCGCCGGCAATTTCGCGAAATCGCGCGTGTCGCCGGGCTTACGTTCAACGGATATCCAGGCCAAAGCAAGAGCGTGCGGCAACTGCAGGCTTCGAGCGGGCTGCTGTTCGATGTATTTACGCGGTACGACGCGGGCAACCTCCTGCTGCATCAGGCCCATCGGGAAGTGCTGGAGCGGCAACTGGAGCGCAGCCGGCTAGGCCGCACCCTTGAACGGCTTTCGAGCGCAAAAGTAATCGTTCTCGATATCGAACGTCCGTCTCCACTCTCATTTCCGATCCTGGTAGACCGGACGCGCACGCGCATCAGTTCGGAGAAACTGGCCGACCGCGTGCGGCGAATGGTAGCTACCTATAGCCGCGCCCGGTAGGCCGCCCGAGCGCTCTCATACACGCGCTCCGCCTCGCCCCGCTCCGATAAGCGAATTTGTGGCGCTTTCTGGCTCCAGCACTGATCGACTGCCCGCAAACACCACTCCACGCTTTTGCGCACCCGGATCGGTCGATCGCCGATCATTGCGAAAATTGGGTTGGTGTGCGACGACGGCAAGATCCTCAGCGCTACCCAACTGCTCTTCGCGATCTCAACATCGAACGCCACCGGATGCATCGCGCCGTCCGCGACAATCTCCTGGCGCGCGATAGCTTCGCCGTTCACTACCAGTTCGACCGGCACCTTGTTCGATCCCGCAATCCGGGCGCGCTCCACGTCCCAATAAGGCTTCTGATCGTACGGCGCCGCGGGCCCGGGCTTCTCGCTCGGCTTCTCATTCAAGAGCGCCGCGACATCCGCGGTTGCGTGAACTTTACCCGGGCTCGCCAGACGCACTTCGCTCGAACCATCGCCCATCCGCACGCCGTTCACGCGGAAATCGATCAGGTGGCTCTTCCCATCGGAAACGTAATTGCGGCCCTCTCGGATGCCCTCGATCCAATCCCCATAATCCAATTTTCCGCTCTGCCTGACATAACTGCGCCCCAGCCCCACGCGCTCGCCGTAGATGCACGGGAAGTCCGTTTCGCCGCTGATCCGCGCGCGGTAGCCG
>JALYXS010000482.1 GCA_030946965.1 Acidobacteriota bacterium | reverse complement strand
CTTCGGATTATGCTTCGCTAGCGTCTTGGTGATGGCCGCCGTCAGCGTGGTCTTGCCGTGATCGATATGCCCGATCGTGCCGATGTTGACGTGCGGCTTGCTACGGTCGAATTTTTCCTTTGCCATGGTATGGGGTTCTCCAAGGGGATGAATCTGGAATTCTGGAGCCGTTGACCAGGATTGAACTGGTGACCTCGTCCTTACCAAGGACGCGCTCTACCAACTGAGCTACAACGGCCTAATACAGTAGATGCAAAACCAACCCAATTCGATTATACGCAAAACTGAAATTTATGGTGGACAGGGGAGGATTCGAACCTCCGTAGCCCGCAAGGGGCGGCAGATTTACAGTCTGCTGGTATTAGCCGCTCACCCACCTGTCCGTATCTTTAAGCTTAGGCCCGGCTTAGATTAAACCGCGCACAATGGACGTAGAGACAGATCCAACTCCGGTCAGATGAATGATGCCTCTGCGATAGAATACCTCACGGCGTTACTAATCACAAGGCTGGCTAGCTGGTGGCCGGGTGGCGGCTACCTGATAGTCAAGACCGGAGCGTTGCTCTGCTTGCCGCCGATCGTTACGGCCAGCGGATAATCTCCCGGCGCGATTCCCGGAACGCGCAGATTTAGCTGCATCAAGCCCACAAAACCAGGAGCCAGCCCCCCAAACAATACCTCGGCCGGTTGTCCGCCGATGCTGGCCGTCATGGGAAGCTTCGGCCGCGCGAGGGCGCCCGCGCCTGGCGCCGATCCGGTGACTACGCTCATATCTACTTGCCCCTGTCCGGTAAGGTACGCCACCACGGTCCCTCCGGCGGCGGCTGGATTATTCGCGCCGTTCAAGGAACCGTCCGCATTCTGCACCACCGCGCGATTAATTCCGAATTGAAAAATTCCAGGCGCGGCCGCGTTCACCAAGAACGATAGCGGCGCGCTCGCGCGGCCGTCGACGGTGACCACCAGCGTGGCAGCTCCCGGAGGCGTTTCGAATGGAAGCTGGAAGTTAAGCTGCGACGGGCTGATATATAGCAGCGGGGCGCCCTGGCGATTGACAGCCACCTGCACGTTGCCCAGGACCGGAGGCAGCGGCATGCCCGGCGCGCTCATGGATTGCGACGCGAGGCCGGCGCCTTGAACGCTTACGAGAGCCCCCGGCGCGACTCCTGGCGTGAAACTGGCGGCATTCACCAGACCGAGCGGACCTAAATGCGGCGAAACGCCCGGATCGGCCGACGGCCATTGAGGATACTGATCCGTCCGCGGCCAAGACGTCACGCCATCGAACGCGCGCTGCATCTCGCTGCCGACCTCTTTCGAGAACGTCCCGTCGTCGGACGGCAATGAATTGAACAGGACGGCCCAAGCCATTCCATCGTTCGCGCGAAGCATGTAGCCGTAAGAGCCGTTCTGGGTGCCATTGTCCGTCCAGGTGGCCCCCACGCGTTGCGGGGAGATCTGCCATCCCAAGCCGTACCAGTAAGCACTGTTGGCCCAATCGGGAATATCGGGACGCGCCTCGATGGCTTTACGCGCCACTGGCGAAAGAAATGTGACGCCACGACGTCCGTCGAACGACGTGATGAAGCGGGTCATATCGATGGCCGAGGCGACCCATCCGCCAAACGAATCCCACTGCTCCAGGGGGAAGCCGCCATCTGGATAAGGCGTCGTTCCGGTCAGGCCCGGAAAGGCGTACGCCACCTTGGGAGAATCCGGAAAATCGTAATACTTCACCTCTCCGGAAAATCGATTTTCGGGAAGCGAGCGGCCGATCCGCATGGCATGGACACCCATCGGCGCGAGGACGTTGGCGCGCACGAACTCTTCATAGTTCTGCCCGGTAATCTTCTCGACGATTCGGCCCAGTACGCAATAGTTGAAGTTGTAATAGACGAACTTCGAACCGGGCGTAAAATCGAGTGGCCGCCCCATCATGTAGCGGATCTCGTCCTCGCACGTTGCCGGAGGGAGACTGCCCACGGCGTTCGCGATGCGGACAAAATCGTCGCTCGGGTCGACGGGATCGGTCGAATAATCCCACCCGGCGGAGTGCTGAAGCAGATTGCGAATCGTAATGGCTTTGAGCCGCGGATCGGGCGTCTTCCCCGCGGGAGGTTGAAACTGGTTCAGGATAGTGAAGGCCTTATCGTCCAGAGTCAGTTTGCCTTGGTCCATCAACAGCAGAATAGCCGTCGCCGTAATCGGCTTCGACATGCTGATGATGCGGAATAGGGAATCGGGCTGAACCGCCACGCCCTGATCCCGATCGGCATAGCCGTAACCGCGCGCCAAAACTAAGTGGCCATCGCGCACCACCGCGACGGAAGCGCCGGGAATGTTCCATCGGGCCATCAAGTCTGGAATGATCTGGTCGTAAGATTCCATTCCGGGAACAGCGGGGCCAGTTACCGGGAGCGCGGCGGGCGCTCCGGGCGCGCCCGACATGGAACCGGCAACGGAAAGAGTGAAAACAAGCCCCAACAGGGAGGTGCGACGCGCCATATCCTCATCGTAAAGTGGGGAGTAAGCCCAAACAATCGGGTAAATACCCGAGAAAGCTCGGAATCGGCCTATTACTAATGCTCCTTGCTCAACCGCCTGAAATATTCCGCCACGGCGTCCGCATAGCCTGGCGGCGGCGCCTGTTGCGCTTCGCTGCGAACGGTTCCGCCCTGCTCGTCGATCTTGCGCCGGAGCATCAACTCAACTTGTTCGATCCGCGCCAGGATTCGCGAGTGAACCTGGTCCAGCAGTTCCGGGTTGCTCGAGTAACGATTCGCCTTGAGCCGCTGCATCTCGCGAGACAGGTCCTGCACCTCTCGCGCGACTTCCGGGTTGCCTTGCACGGCCTGTTGCAACCTTCCCAGGTCGCGCAAAGTATCACGATAACTGCTTTCGGGATCGCGATTCGGCCCGACTGCGCCGCCTGAAGGCTGCTGCCCGCCTCGCGTGCTCGAATTGAACGTTCCCATGCCTTGGCCGCCGCTCGGTCCGTCTTGGGGCGTGGAATTCGGGTCGGGACTCTGGCCCTGCTGTTGTCCGGGCTGCCGGCCAGGTTGCCCTTGTTGGCCGGGTTGTCCCTGTTCGCCCGGTTGTTGTCCGGGTTGTTGTCCGGGTTGTTGCCCGGATTGTTGCCCCGGCTGCTGTCCCTTCTGTTGTCCCTGGCTTGGTTTGCCCTGACCATTCCGCATCTGCTCGATCTGCTGACGCAGATTTTCAGCTTGTGACAGCGCTTGTTCCAGCTTGTCTTTACCCTGCTGCCCTGGCTGTTGCCCTCGATCCAGCGCCCCTTGCGCTTGCCGCAACTGATCCTTCAACTGATTCAGACCTTGCGTCACGGGAGCCTCGCGCATCACCGCATACGATCCCAGCCCGCGCCGCAGCGCTTCCTGAGTCCACTTCATACGCGTCTGGAGTTCCTGCTGCTGCATGTTGCCAAGCCCTTCGCGGAGCTTGGTCGATGCCGCGCGTTGCGTGTTCGCCAAATCCCGCGCGGTTCGCTGCATTGCCTGTTCCAGGCCCTGCAGATCGTTGATCATCTGCTGCTTTTCCCGCGCCATGCGTTCAGCGGTTTGCGGACCCGCTTGCGTCGCCGACGCCTCATCGCCGAAGGTCTTGCGCATGCGTTGCTCGAAGCCTTCCTGCTGTTTTGCGAGCTGCGCCGCGCGGTTGGCGATATCGTCGATTTCATCGCCCGCCTGCTGCTTCCGCATCCCGGCCAGCATTTCGCGCGCTTCCTTCAGCCGTTCCGCGGCGCGCTCGGCGTCCGCTTGAGCCTTCCCTTGCGCGCCCTGTTGAGGAGAACCCTGCGCCGAAGCCGCCCCGCTCATTTCGCGCGTGGCCTGCGACAACCGGTTGAGCGCTTCCTGCATGGTTTGCCGTTGTTGCGGCGACATCCGATCCGTCTGGCGCTGCTGCAACTGCTTCTGCTGCGCGGTCTGCGGCTGCGGGCCCATCTGCCCGGGCTGTCCGCCTTGCGGCTGCTGCTGTTGCTGCTTCTTCTGCTGTTGAGCGCTTTGCTGGCCGGTCTGTCCCGCTTGGCCGCCTTGGCCCTGCTGGCCCTGTTGCTGGCTCTGCCCCTGTTGCTGCTGTTGGGACGAGTTGTCGCGCGTCATCTGCTCCATCTCGCGACGCAACTGTTCGGCATCGCGACGAAGCATTTCCTGCTGCCAGCGCTGCTGTGAAGTCTGCTGCTGGTTCTTGTTCTGATCCGCCAGTTGCTGCTGACGGCGCGCCAGTTCTTCCAACTTTTTCAGCGCGTCGTCGATTTCTTTCTGCTTCTTCTCCGCGGCGGATTGCTGTCCGCTCTCATACTGATTCTTCTCCGTATCGAGTTCGAGATCGAATAGATTTTCCAGATCGCGCCCCGCCCCACCCTTGCCCGCGCCGCCCGATTGTTTGCCGAACGCCACCTGAATCTGGCGGAAAGTCGATTCCGCGCGCAATAAATATTGCAGCGCCTTTTGTTCGGGCTGCATGGCATCCTGCCACTTCAAGCCTTTCAGTTTCTCCGAAGCCGGCCCCATCTGCCCGACCGCTTCTTCCATATCTTTCACGAAGGCCTGAAACGCCGGATTGTTGCCGGCAAGTTCGCGCTTCTTCATGCGGTCGGCTAGCGACTGCGCCTGATCGCGCAGTTTCGACTGGACTTCGGACAAATACTTCGCGTTTTCGGCCGCCGTCGCCTTGTCCTTGGGCGAACCTTTCAACTCGTTCCAGGTGGCCGCGATGATTTCTTTCTGGCGCGCCGAGATGCCCTTTTCGTCGGCGTTGTCCCCATCTCCGCCGCCGCCCTGCTGCTGCGATTGCGAATATTCCTTCTCGAACGGCTGCGCCTCGATAAAGTAGATGTCGGTCTTTGCCGTGTTGCGGGCGTCGCGCGCCGTCGCATACAGGCTCACGACATCTCCGGGCACCAGCTTATACTCCTCAAGGTAAAGCGTGGTCGCGCCCTCGCTCGTCTTGGCGCCTTTCGATTTCAACACCGATGTTGTTTTTTCCGGACCGCCATTTACCGAGTAATGCAAATCGAGCCCGTGCAGGCCGAAATCGTCACTGCCTTTCACCGCGACGGAAACTTCCTCTATTGGGCTAACCTTGGCATCCCGCGCGGGGCGCAGCAGAGTGACCATCGGAGGCGAATCTTTGCGCGCCTCGATAAAATAGTCCTCGCTCAACCGCACAAGCTCTCCTTGTTCGGTTGTCGCGACGTGATACATGCCGTCTTTCTGAATCGGCACGCGCGCCGTGCGCCTATTTTGGGTACCGGGCCGCAGCTCGATTTTAGTTCCGTCGTCGAGCGTCAGCGCGCCGTTCGCCAGCGGACGATCGGTTAGTATTTCCACTTCGGCCGTCGTGCCTTCCACCGCGCGCAGGTCTCCACCGGGATCTTCCACTTCATCTTTTAACCCCAGCCAGCTCGGATAATGGTAAGTAACGCGAACGTTCTTTACCACCGGAAGATCCATCACGCCGAGCTTGTAAATGTTCGAGAGAACGCCGCCGGCCTCGACATAATACTCCACGTTCTCGGGCACGCCGACGAGCAGAAATTCGTAACCGGAGCCGCTCGGCTGCGGCATCATGGCGGCCTGTTCCCATTTGCTCGAACTGCCGTAGCGCGCGCGCAAATTCACTTTAGGAGATAAAAATCCGCTCAGTTTGGCGGTGACCATCTGGTCGGAACGACGGCGGATAATCTTGTTGCCCGGTTCGATGCGCACGCTGTAAAACGGCTTGCGGTCCTCTTTGGGAAGGCCGCCCCATAACAGCGACGTGCCGTACCCGAGAAATCCCGGACCCGAAACGCCGAGCCAGATCAGCGCCAGCACTGCCGCCGCTCCGATCGATGCGAGACTCGCGATTTTACCTTTGTGAACGACGTCCTGGGAATCCGCCTGCTGGGCGATTTCAAGCGTATCCATGGCGAGCAAAGGCAGAAACGGGTCGTTGGCGTTCTTTTCGGACCGCTCGGTGAAGGTGAGGAGGCGCTCACCGAATTGAGGAAACCGTTGCTCGGCTTTGCCCGCCGCGAAACGGCGGTTCATGCGGACGAGTGGAATCACCAACGCGGCGGAAATTGCGGCTGCGAGAACCAGGAACAGCAGCACCCGCGCCCAGAAGACGCTGGGGCTGGAAAATGAAAGCCAGTTGATGCCCACAACCAGCAGCACCGTGAACACCAGCGCCACTCCGCCCACGGCGGCCACGCCGCGCGAGAAGGCGAAGAGCCGGAGGTTCTTTTCAAGCTTTCCGAGGTATTCCGATAATCCAAGCAGCGGGTTCATGCGGCCTCTTTATCTGACTATTTTAGAATCGATCTGAAAACACAACAGTACAAGCCGGAGTGGGTCCCGATCCTCATTGTATTCGAACCCAGTAGCTCCCACCCGACGTGGAACGTTGGATCCAACTACCGGCGAGGGGATCGTGAATCGTATTGCGCGCCCACAACGGAAACCGTCGAATTATCGTTCAGCCCGAACGCCGCTACCCAACCCGCGAGCTTGCGCCTCCACCAGCGGAACGGGTGTGATGCGCTCGAATCGGTCCATTGGCCGATAGCCCTGGCCGTAGCGGATCAAAATCTGGCTCCCGCTGCTGTCTTCCATGATGGCCGGACACATGGTTCCGACATCCTCTTCGGTCCCGCCCGAAGTCGATCCCCAAGACGCAGTAGCCGCTATTGGTGAGATATAGCCGGTTGGCGTTCGGATCGTAACAGACGTAGATGCTTTCATTCGAACCAGCGGCACCCTGACGCCAGTCTGGGACTTATCGCTAAGTCCGAACGCCGCTCCCGAGCCGTTTTGCCTTTTAATTCCAAACTCGCTGAATAGCCCCGGGGCCGCGATCCGCGAC
>JALYXS010000433.1 GCA_030946965.1 Acidobacteriota bacterium | reverse complement strand
CTTCCAGTGTCGGATTGTTTTGCCGTCCGAACGTCAGTTTTTGAAATCCGCCGTGCCGCCTTACCAACTCCCAAAATACGGCGTTCTGAAATCACTACCGATAAGTCGGCTTTCAGTCCGCTGCTGCACAAAATCTATCACTTGGCCGGGAAACGCCCGACTCGTAGATTTGACTGTCGAGCAGGGCGTGTGCGCGATCCGACATACGTTAGCGAACTTCTTAAGTGGAGTACTCAATAACAAGCGGCAGCCAAAAAACCTAAACAGCGCCGACGAACATCAGTTTGCCGGAGCGGGCCTTGCCTGCGATCGCCAGCGCCCCACCCTTGGTGCGCAAGCATTTCGGAAACAAGCCACTTTCTTTTGCAGCGACCTGCGCCACCCCTCCCCTACGCGCCAAGTAATACGACGAATCTTCGGAGCGGGGCAGGCTCCTAACCGCATCCAAGACGTCGCCTCTCACCCGAAATAACTTCCATGGCAGAGAAGCGTTAGTCCACTAGCTTTGAAGCCCTGATCACTTCGGCCACGCTCCAAGCCTGCGCGGTGCAGCCCCGCGGACGATGCGGCGCGTCGCCATCGAAAAGTTCCGGGATCTGCCCCACTCCCGTGCTATCCCGAAACTGCCGCAACGGCCCCAGCCAGCTTCGCGCTCGCGCCACTGCATCGGCGCTGTTCTGGTGTTCTTCGAGATAGGCGGCGATGAACGGACCGATCAGCCACGGCCAGACGGACCCCTGATGATAAGCTCCATCGCGGCTTGCAGTGTCGCCTTCATACCGGCCGCGATAACTGGGGTCTCCGGGCGCGAGCGTTCTTAATCCGAACGGCGTCAGCAACTCGCGCTCAACCACTTTCAGAATGCTCTTGGCCTGCCAGGAATACGGCATCCGGTATTTCAAGCTGAGAGCAAGAACCTGGTTAGGCCGTATCGCGCTATCCCGCCCGTCTCCATCGATTACGTCATACAGGCATCCGGCGCTCTCGTTCCAGAATTGCGCGACGAAAGCGTGCTTCGCGGCTTCCGCCATTTCCCCATACGGACCGGCAAGGCCGCGGCGAGTGCTGAAATCTTCCATGATTCGCAGCGCGTTGTACCAAAGGGCCTGTATCTCGACAGGCTTGCCCTTCCTTGGGGTCACGACCCAATCGCGAACCTTGGCGTCCATCCACGTCAATTGCACGCCGGGCGCGCCCGTGGCTAACAGGCCGTCAGCGTCCATATGAATCCCATAGCGCGTCCCGCGCTGGTGCCACGCGACGATGTCGGCAAGGATGCCGTAAAGGGCATCCGATACGAAGGAATAATCGCCGGTTTGCTCGACTACGGCGCGAATGGCTTCGAAGAACCAAAGTGCTGCGTCCGCGGTGTTGTATTCCTGGGGAGAATCGGACTTCGATCCCGCATCGGGAAAACGGTTCGGCAGCATGCCCCGGTCGACGAAGCGCGACCATTCAATCAGAATGCTCTTGGCGATTTCGGGGCGTCCCGTGGCGAGTGTCAAACCGGGAAGCGAGATCATCGTGTCCCGGCCCCAATCCTCGAACCATGGATAGCCGGCGATAATCGTATCTCCTTGTCCGCGCTTGACCAGGAATTGACTTGCCGCGGCCAGTAAGCCGTTTCCGAGCGCTTTCCGGCGGACCGTTTCCGCCAGGCGGAGTTCGCCCGCTTCGGACGCGGCGTGCTTATCGAGCGACGCCACGATGTTCGCCTGCGTACGCTCCCGCAGATCGAACGTAAGCGCAAACGGATTGAACAGGTCTTCGCGATAATCGAGCCCCCGGTCCCGCTCGCGCTCGTATTCGAAATCGTAGTACCAGCGGCTCAGAGACTCGATCTGCTCCGCGTCATGCGCGAAATAGAGCGGCGGAAGGCTGGCGTAGGGGAGGACGCAGGCCATGCCGGCCGACGAGGTTACCAGCCTATTCAACACGGGATTCTCATGCGTTAACTGATGGTAATCGCGGTAGGCAATCAGCGGACGGACTTCCAGCCGGCAATCGCGGCGCGCGGCCCCGCCTTGCGCGCGCAGAAAATACTGCACGACTACGCCGTTCTCGCCCTGAATCAAGAAGAGGGATTTCCGCAGTTCCAGATCCTCCACCAGCCACGTGAAGACCGGGAACGGGTCGAGCGCGAACGATTGCTGAAAATCCTGTCCTTTCGGGTGGATAACGCCGGGGTACTGATTCGCGGATAGCTCATGGCGGCGGCCGTCGACCACCAGAACCTCTTCCAGTTTCGCGAGCAGCACCATTCGCTCGGAAGGTGGATTCAAGGCGGCCGTGAGCAAACCGTGGTAACGGCGCGTGTTCAGCCCGATGATTGTCGAGGAGGCGAATCCGCCGATTCCATTGGTTTCGAGCCACTCGCGGTGCAGCGCGATTCCCAGATCGCGGCAAATTTCCCGGTCGAAATGAATCATTAGTAATGCCCGGCCTCGCCGATACCCGTAACCTTGCCGCGAAACATCCGGTACACAAAAACGAAGTAGCCTAGCGCGACGGTCATCCCAATTCCAAACGCGATTAGCCCGTGAGAAAGCGAATATGCGCCGCTCGCCGCATTGTAAATCGTAATATTATACGCGGTGTCCGTGCTGGCCGATAACATTACGGGATAGAGGGCATAAGCCGCGCCGCCCAGCATGGATGCCAAAAAGCCGCAGGAGCTAAGAAATGCATTGCGCTCCTTTCCCGCCCGGTTCGAAATCAGAATCCCGGCAAGGCTCACCGCAACCAATAGCGGAATCGCGAATCCGGCGGGATGGTTTACATAATTGTCGAGCAAGCGCGGATGGATGGAGAGGCTCGCGAACAAACTTAGCAACGTGAGAACGGCCAGCGCGGGCCAGAGCAGCGAGGCGAGCTTCCGCGAGCGGGCGCTCAGCTCACCCGGCGTCTTCATGGCGATATAAAGCGAGCCATGCAACGTGAGCGCCACCAGCGCGACTACGCCGGTCAGCACCGTGTACCAATCGAGGATGCCGGGATGCGGGCCCACCCGGAAATCGGTCCACATCGGCTCGAAGAAATATTGATCTTTTGCGAGAGGCACGCCGCGGATCACATTGCCCAGCGCCGCGCCGAAAAAAATGGCCAGCAGAATACTTCCAATGGCGAACAGGCCGTCGAAGAAGTCGCGCCAAACGGGCGATTCCAGATGCATGCGGAACTCGATTCCAATACCGCGCAGAATAAGTAACCACAACACCATGTTGAGTGGCAGATAAAACCCGCTGAAGCTCGAAGCGTAGAGCATCGGAAAAGCGAAGAACAGCGTCCCCCCGGCCGCGAGGAGCCACACCTCGTTCCCGTCCCAAACCGGACCGATGGCCCGGAGAATCATGCGGCGCTCGGCATCTGTCCGGGCCACAATCAGATGTATAATACCGGCGCCCAAATCGAACCCGTCGAGCACCACGTATCCCACCAGCATGAATGCCACCAGGAGAAACCAGACGGTTTCCATTCAGGCGGGCCCCCCAGCCATGGTAAGGGGCAGAGGCTCGCTCTCCACGGCGATAGCGTCCGGACCATGATCGATCTCGCGCTGTACTAAAAATAAGAAGAAAATTCCCAGCACCGTATACAGCCCCATGAATCCCAGAAGCGTAAACAGGCCGTTTCCAGCCGATACGTTGGAGGAAAATCCGCTGTCCGTCCGGAGCAATCCATAAACTAGCCAGGGTTGACGCCCTATCTCCGCGGTCATCCATCCCGCGGTATTCGCGATATACGGAAACGGCAGGCTGAGCATAAGAATCCACAAAACCCACCGCGTGTGAAACAGCTTCTTCCGCCACAACAGGAAAACGGAGATCGCCATGATGGCAATGAAGAATGTTCCCAAACCGGCCATCACGTGATAGCTGAAAAACAAAAGCGGGATGTTAGTGGGCCAGTCCCGTTTAGGAAATTCAGTTAGCCCCTTCACTTCGGCGGAAGTGGTTCCGTAAATCAGGAAGCTGAGAATGCCGTTCACGGCGAGAGGGTTGTCGATGCGCTGGTTTTCAACGTCGGGCTGTCCCATGATGGTCAGCGGAGCGCCGCGCTGCGTCTTCCAAAGACCTTCCATCGCCGCCGTAGTCGCGGGTTGATGAACCGCCATGTAGCGGCCGTGCAGGTCGCCGGTCGGGAAAATCTGTAACGCGCTGAATGTGAATCCCGCGAGGCATCCAACGCGCACGAAAATGCGTCCGTACTCCACGTGCCGGTGGCTCAAAAGATAGAACGCGCCGATTGACGCCATTACGAACGAGCCTGTGATGGCGGCTCCGCTCATGTTGTGCGCGTATTGCAGCAGGGCCCACGGATTCATTAGTATCCCCCAGAAGCTCGCGACCTGAAAACCGCCATTAGCCGTTCGCGAGTAAGCCACCGGGTGCTGCATCCACGCGTCCGCCGCGATGATGAAAAATCCCGAAAGCCAGGAGCCTAGGAAGACCATGAACGCGGCTCCCCAATGTCCCCATTTACTCAAGCGCT
>JALYXS010000383.1 GCA_030946965.1 Acidobacteriota bacterium | reverse complement strand
TCAAAATGGCCGATGTTGCAGACAATGGCCTGATCCTTCATGTGCCGCATATGGTCGAAGGTCAAGATGTCCACGTTGCCCGTGCACGTTACGTAGATATCGCCGAGTCCGAGTGTATCCTCGACCGGCGCTACCTGATAGCCTTCCATCGCGGCCTGCAAGGCGTTGATCGGATCGATCTCGTTCACGATCACGCGCGCGCCCATGCCGCGTAGCGATTGCGCCGACCCCTTGCCGACATCGCCGTAACCGCAAACCACCGCGACTTTGCCGGCTAGCATCACGTCCGTCGCGCGCTTGATTCCATCGGCCAGCGATTCGCGGCAGCCGTACAGATTGTCGAATTTCGATTTAGTAACGGAATCGTTGACGTTGATCGCAGGCACTAGCAACTTGCCTTCCTGATGCATTTTGTAAAGGCGGTGAACCCCGGTGGTGGTCTCTTCGGAAACACCCTTCCAATCGGCCACCATGTTGTGCCAGCGCCGCGGATCTTCGGCATGCACTTTCTTAAGCAAATCTTTGATCACCTTCTCTTCGTGGCTGTCCGAGGCTGAGTTGACCCACTCGCTGCCGTTTTCCAACTCATAACCCTTGTGCAGCAACAGCGTCACGTCGCCGCCATCGTCCACAACCAGCTCGGGACCCTTATCATCGGCGTGGCTAACAGCCCGATAAGTACACTCCCAATATTCTTCCAGCGATTCGCCCTTCCAGGCAAAAACTGGCACGCCCGTCACGGCAATGGCAGCCGCCGCATGATCCTGCGTCGAGAAAATGTTACAGCTCGCCCAACGGACGCTAGCGCCCAATTCCGCCAGCGTTTCGATCAGCACGGCGGTCTGAATGGTCATGTGCAGCGACCCGGTGATGCGCACGCCGGCGAGCGGCTTATCTTTCGCGTACTTCCTTCGAATGGCCATCAAGCCAGGCATCTCGTGCTCGGCGATGGAGATCTCTTTACGTCCGAATTCGGCCAGCGAGATATCGGCGACTTTATATTCGGCTGCCACGGGGGGCGTCATAACGGTGCTCATATGGAGATCAGAATAACACATTCCATCAATAAATCATGATTGCTTGATAGACTAGTAAAATGGCAGGGTTCCTCAAGGCTTTGAGGCTGTTGGGCGATGAAGGCCGCGTGCGCATCCTGCGCCTTCTGAAAAAAGAGGAACTCAGCGTGGCCGAATTGCAGGAAATCCTCGGCATGGGGCAGAGCCGCATTTCCATGCAGCTTTCGCAATTGAAGCAGGCTGGCTTTGTCGAGGTGCGGCGCGCCGGGCAAAAGAGCTTGTACCGTTTGACGGCTCCTTCCGGATCGCAAGCGATTCTGACGGAGATGATCCGCCGTAGCTCGGAGGAAATTGCCGCGGCGGCGCCCGACGACGAGGGTCTGCGGCTGGTGTTGCGGAAGCGCAAAGATAAATTGCGCGGTTATTTCGACGAACTCGCGGGCCGCTTTGGGCGCAACTACGTGCCGGGGCGAAGTTGGAAAGGTCTCGCCGAAATGCTGCTACGACTGCTGCCGCCGCTTGTAATTGCGGACTTGGGAGCCGGTGAAGGCACGCTCGCGTTGATGCTGGCGCAGCGGGCGGAAAAAGTGATCGCGGTCGATAGCTCGGGCAAGATGGTCGAGTACGGCGCCGATGTCGCGCGCCGCAACGGCGTCAAAAATCTGGAGTACCGGCTTGGCGATCTGGAAGAATTGCCTCTCAAATCGGGTGAAGTGGATCTGGCTCTGCTGCACCAGAGTCTGCATCACGCTCTGCATCCGCGCAAAGCGGTTGAGGAAGCGCGGCGCATTCTGAAACCCGGCGGCCGCATCGTTATTTTAGATTTGCTGAAGCACGGTTTCGACGACGCGCGCGAGCTATATGCGGACGTCTGGCTGGGTTTTTCTCAAGTGGAGTTGATCGATCTTCTGCGCAAGTCGCATTTTCGCGCGATGGATGTGTCGATCGTGCATCGCGAAGAGGAAGCTCCGCATTTTGAGACGCTGATGGCGATTGCGGAAAAGCCCAGGTAGGCGTTATTTGCGCGCGGGCGGTTTCTCTTCCCGATGGCGAAGCTCCAACGCGTGCTCGACGCCATCGGGGCTGATCATATAGACGCGCTGTTTGTCCAAAGACCACTTCACCGCGTCGCCTTCTTCGATTTGCGCCGGTTTCGACCAGCGCCACGCCGCTTTTTCGGTGACGATCAGAAGCGAAGGGCCGATATCGATTGTGTAGTAAAAACGTTGCGCATGGGTTCCCTCGACGATCGTTTCGGCATCGACTTTCACGATCGTTCCGTCCCTCCAATCGCGCTTGGGGGCCGCGAATAATGTGCCTGCCAGAAGACTCGCAAACAGCACCATGAATGTTCGCATGAGTACAGCTTATCCCGGCGAGCGCGCCTTACGGGTGCGCGATCACGAGCAACGTTTCCGCCCGTCCAAGCGTGCAGCGCAATGCGGTTTGCAGAGTCTCGGGATCGAGCGCGGCAAAGCTTTCATCGAGGATCACCAGGCCCGCATTCTGCAACAGAGCCCGCGCCATGAAAACGCGGCTTCGTTCGCCGTGCGACAATTGCCAGCCGCTCTCGCCAACCATTTGCAACAAGCCGCCGGGCATGGTTGCCAGCAATTCGCCCAGCCCCAACTCGCGGCAGATCGACTCCGCCTCTTCCATGTCCGTGGGCAGTGGCGGCCAGCGGCGTCCCATTAGTAAATTGAAGGCCAGCGTTTCCGTCAGCACATGATTTTCATGGAACTGCGGCGCGGAAACAACGCGCTTCCGCCAACGATCCGTTCCTAGCGTGCGCAGGTCCATGCCGCCCGCGAGCAAGATGCCCGATTCGGGTTGGCGCATGCCGGCGAGGATCGACGCGAACGTCGTCTTCCCGCCGCCCGACGGGCCTTCCACCAAGATGCGATCGCCGCGCCGCACGCGCAGGCTGCATCCGCGCAGGACCGGTTCTCCGTGATCGCGGTAGCGGAACGCGATCGCGTCGGCGTCGAGCGCGATCCCGTCCCGCGCCATATCGCCGGCAAGCGAAAGTTCGCCCTCCAATTGCGGACGCGCCGCGGCATGAAACAAGTGCGCAATCTGCTTCCACGCCACCCAAGACGCCGCTATGTCGGAGAGCGAACCCGTCAGGCGTTTGAATGCCGTGAAAGCCAGAAGAATGCCGCCGAGCAGGATCGCGATATCGATATTCGATGCCGTTCCCGCGACGAAAGCAGGGGCGATCGCAGCGAGCGCCACCACTATCCACCCGCGCGGAACGGCCGCGATCAGCAGTGTCCCTCTTCGATCGAGCGACTTCGATAGCGCCATGTAGCTGTCAAGAGCGCGGTCTTCTTCGTCATGCCACCGGTCCCGCCGTTGCTGCGCGAGACGAGTGCGGTGTCCAACCATTCGCTCCACCAGATCGTGTGTCATGCACAGACGCGCTTCGGTCCACCGGCGGTACGCGTTCAAAAAGCGCCAACTCAACGCGATCGTGAAGATCCACCAAACCAGCAACACAATTGCGAAACGTCCCAGCACCATGCACGCGACAGCTAACTCGACCATTGCGAGCAGGCCGGCAATGCCGCCGTTGAGCGCAAGCGTCTCGACGGTTTCGGCTTCGAGCGCCTGCCCCAAAAAGTGTCCGATGCCTTGATGACGCATTTCTTCCGGCCTCAGCCGCAACGCCCCCGCGAGAATTCTCTGTTTCAACATGCCGCCGATGCCGACCGCCAAAAGCCCTTGCAGCCAGGTGGTGAGCAGGCGGAACGGAACCAGCGTGAACAGGAGCAATGCCCAGGCGAGAAGCCAGCCGCGATCCACGCGGCCTTGCAGCGCGGATTGTCCCAGAACCCACCAGGAGAGCACCCAAAGCAGATATTGGATGGTGTGAAAAGCGGCCAATCCCACTGCGTTGCGAGGCGCGTCGATCTGGCGCAGCCACCGCAATTTCGCGGCTCCCGGCGCAACGCGCAACACCCAGCAATCGTTAAAGCGCGTGGCGCCAAGTTGTTCGCGCAAGATCGCCTCCACGCTCTTTGGGCGGCGGCGCCGCGAAACTCCGGCATCTTGCAACATCTCTTCGATTTCCGGACGGCGCGTGTTTTCGAGCGGTTCACGGATGGCGTCGCAAATTTCGGAAGTGGAAAGCCGGTGAATGGAGAGATCCGGCGCGAGTACCAAAAGCGCTCGGAAGCCGCCCTTGACGATCGCAAGGAAATCCGAGCCGGGCAGCCGTAGCACGGCACATTCGGCTTTTGCCAGTTCGCCGTTGAGTTCAGCCAAGGTGGTCTCCATCGGCTCCGCTTCACAGCCGAGCCGGCTTGCGGCGCGGTCCATCCACGCGCCCCACTCGCCGGCCGCCGCGGCTGTAAGGGGGTTTATTAGATCGGCTGTTCCCGCCGCGATTCCCGCCTTGCGGGCGAGCATCGCGACCGCATCTCCCAATCGCAAAGAAGGCCACGCCGCGAATGAGAAATCGCGCGGCATCAGATACGTTCCACCCCCACCGCCGCTTCTTCTTCGACGAGCGTTCCCGACCCGACCCGCACGCGCCGCCACGATGCGTTGGACCACATTCCCCTGCGCACGTCCACTTCGGCGTCGAGCAGTTGCGAGTAACGGGAATCGCGCGATTTCGCGAGGTCTCCGGGCGCTCCATTTTCGACGATGCGGCCGCGCTCGATCACCAGCACTCGATCGAACGCTCGCGTCTCGTCGACATCGTGGGTGATGCACAGAAGGGTACATCCCCGCCAATAGTCACGGGCGCGCGCGAGTAGTTCCCGGCGGCGCTGCCGGTCGAGTCCCCGGAAAGGTTCGTCCAGGATCACCAGCTTCGAATCGGGCCGCAGGACGGCGCGGCCAAGCCGCACGCGCTGGCCTTCGCCGCCTGAAAGGAGCGCTCCGCCCTCTCCTAGCGGAGTCTGGAGGCCATCGGGAAGCGTTTCCAAAACGCCGCGCAGCATGGCGGCGTCGATGGCCCTCCCGACGGGCAGGGATTCGCCTTCCGCGCCGTAACAGAGATTCTCAAACATGGCCCGGTTCCACAGTTGCACCGCGGGATCGACCCACGCGGTCCGCCGTCGCAGGGACTCGGTATCGAGCGGCTCGCCATCGATCAGCACTTCACCGCACTTCGGTTGAAGCCACCCGAGCAGCACGCCCACCAAGCTTGACTTTCCCGCGCCGGAAGGCCCGACAATGCCCAGATGAGTGCCCGGCTCGATATCGAAATCGATGTCTTCGAGAATGGTATGGCCGCCCGCTTCGACCGACACTCCCCGGAAGGCGATCCCAGGGCTTCCGGGCAACGTCGAATTCACCGTGCGTGGCGGAGCCGGGTCGCGTTCCGGCGCGCCAAGCGGCTCGATCAATCGTAGAGTCAGGTTGCGATAGTAAGGATACTGCCGCGCCAGTACGCCAATATCCTGACCAATGACGGGTAAGTTAATCGCCCAGTAAGCCATCAGCAGTACGCGACCGGCATCGCCGCCATTCGATAGATGCCCCAGCAAGAGCCATGCGGCCAATCCGAACATCGCCAAAGTCTGCACGGCTTCAACGGTAACGACCGCCGTTTGCAGGCCGAAGGCGGCATGAGCCCATTCCGTCAACAGGCTGTCGTGCTGGCGGCGGACTCCTCGCTCGGCTCCGTGCGCGCGAATGGCGATCAATCCCAGCAGCGCGTCCAGACAGAATCGCGTTAGCGCGGCGGCGTGGCTCCGGACGCGCAGATCGCGCTCGGCAAGAACCGGCTGGGCGATTAAGGACGGTAACAGGGCGGCGGCCACGGCCAGCAACACGATTGGCAGAACCGACGGATCGAGCCATACGATGGCGGCCGCCGTGGCGCATAATTCGAAGACCGATCGAAGCAGCCGGCGCCCCAGGTCCGGCATGTGCCTGAGCCGCTGCGTAGCGTGGCTTCGCTCCGCCATATCGGATGTGAGGCGGCTTTGAAAATAGCGGTCGCCCAGCCGGGGGATCTTGTCTAGAAATGCTATTCGCAGACGGTTCTCGAGTTGGCGCCCGAGACGAAGCACGCTTGAGAATATTGGAATATCTAGGGACAGAAGAGCCGTGGAAAACAGAATGATCGCCACGATTGCGGCAATCCTCTGGCCGGGCAACGCCAGTTCGCGCGCCAAGTCGAACAGGCCGCGAAACAGCACGGCCTCGACAATCACGCCCGCGGACGCCGCGGCGAGCGCCGGGACCACGGCCGCGGGCGCGAAATTGCCGCCGGCGAGCATCAAACGGCATAACTCGCGAGCCGGGCGGGCAGGCGCTTCCCGTAAAGCCGCGGTGAGTTCCGGGCCCAGATTCTCATCCGCACAAGCCTTTTTTCCGACGACGCGTACAAGCACCGCGCCCCGCATCAAGACTTGAAGTTCGCCGTCTTCGGAATTAGGACCGGGCCGCGCGGACCAATAACGCTCGGGGATCAAGCGGTCGTCCCGGCGAATGCGGTCGAGAATCCGCGCGGCCTCGCGACCGCGCCGCAATCCGCCGGAGCGGACGAGCGAATCGCAGAAACGCATGCCGGCGTCCAGAGCGGCGAGATTTTCCCATCCGCCAGGCTCAACAGCCAGCCGGTCGATTGGATCGCGTCCGATCCCGAGCGCGCCCATCCTATGGCGAATCGCGGACTGAAATTCTTCACCACGCGCGAATTCGCTCCACGCCGCCGCCGGAACGGCCATGGTGTGGATATAAAGTTCCTTCGAGAATCGATCGGGGTGTATCCAACGGCGGCCGGTGGCGGGGTCCATCACTTGCAAAAAACCTCCATGAGTACGCCACGCGACCACGAAGTGAGTGAGGCCGCTCGGGAGGCGCGTGACTACGATGGCGGGAAGCGTTTTACGGGGAAACAGGAGAAGGTGATCGGCCGGAAGCATAATTTGCTCGACTTCGAGACCGAGCTGGCCGGCGACGGTCTCCATGGTGTCGATGGAGGTGCCATCGACTTCCGTCTGGCAAGCTTCGCGGAGGCGGCCGTAGCTTACCGGAATACCGAAGCCTTTGAGCAGGCATTTGAGGGACGCGGGGCCGCAATCCATGCCGGAGGTTTGGACGACTTCCGGCGCGAAGAATCGGTGCTTGGTCACGAGGGATGTATTATTGTCCCGCCAGCATGCCGCCGGCGGTACGGAGGATCAGGGCGGCTGGAGAGACACGCTCAATTTCCACCTCGACCGATCCCGGCAACCCATGCTGAACTGGAATCGAAGAACCGGGACTCGGAGCGACGGCCAATTCGACACGGACCTTCCCGTCGCGAACCTCGTTGGCAACGTGGGCTACGGTGGCCCGAATGGTTCCATATTGCGCCCACGGAAAACCTTGGAGGCGAAGCGTCCCGTGCTGCCCAGGCCGCAACCGGCCAATCGCGGATTGCGGCGCAAATTCGGCTATTACGCGCAAGCCGCCGGGTGGAAGAATGACGCCCAGCTTCTCTCCTTCCGCCACATAGGAGCCTGTTCGCAAAACCGCGCATTCGGCCAGGCGTCCGCTAACCGGCGCGCGAATGCGGCGGCGCTCGATTTCATATTCTAATCGTTTAATCGCCGCTTGAGATGAGGCCGCTTGCGCGTCAATGCGGCTGATATCGCCCTCTAGTTGTTTCAATTTCGCGTCGCGATCGTTATCGCGAACGGCATTTTCCGGCTCTAATCTTGAAACTGCGCCGCGCAGGTTCTCCGCCGCCGCCCGTTTACTTTGGGATTCGGCCTTCGCCCGCTGATAGTCCGCCTCGGATGAGATACCCTCGGCATGCAGCCGCCCGGCGCGTTCGGCATCCGCGTCGGCCAATTTTGCCAACGCAAGAGCTTCACGGTACTTCGCGTCAGCTTCGTCTAACGCGACAGCTAGAACGCGGCTGTCCCGCTCTCTTCCGGTGCCTTGCACGCCGATTTCGGCATTCAACGCGTCTAATTGCGGTCGCAAAGCAGCCAGCCGGGCACGCTCTTCCCGCAGGCTTAACCGCTCGGTTTCCGATTCCAGAACCAGTAAGACATCTCCAGAGTGGATCTGCTGGCCGAGCGATAGCCGCGCGAAAGCAACCCGGCCCGCTACTCGCGTCTGCACGGGATACGCGGCGCGATCCACCTCAATGCGAGCCGTATCGCTTACTGCATAACGAGTAACTCGCGATTCGGCGGCCCAAAGCAGCCAGCCGCCTAATAATGCGGTGGCGCACACAAGCATGGTCGAGGAGCGAAAGACGCCGTCGGCTTGGAGAGAGCGGGAGGAACGGTAGAAGTTAGCCGCCATAAGCGAATCGGGAGTGAGATGGCGCGACTAAATCGGGCTATCCACGAAAGCCTAAGTAGGGACTCGCGAACGCCCGATTATCCTACAACGGATAAGACTAATCTGATTTATCCGCATTTACTACTTACTAACTAGCTGCCCCAAACAGCGGAGCCGGATTTAACGTTCGACTTAATTTTCATTTGTATCCTCCTCATTTTGATGTGAGTCTAATGAACTGCATTCCCCGGGGATTTCAGACTAACATTAATAAGAAGGAAAGTAAGTCGGAGTTTCGCATTTTATTGATTCAGATTATGCCCATGTTAGCGGAGACAAACCACGATTTAATTAAGCCGCGGCAGCCAATTTCATCTCGAATTCGGACGTTTACCGGCTTGATTTCCCGACGGAATTCTTTGAAGCCCGGCTCCCGGGTCACCCTCTATGGCCATCCAGGTTGTTGGGATGATAGAATATTCTTGTCTGGGTGCACGGCTTGACGGCTTGGCGTTTCGGGTACCCGCTCCCGCTTTCCTTTTAGCTTGAATCAGGCCCGAACGGGGGTACGCCTGGAGCGCGATGCCGCCCGTGGACGGATTACTTTCTTTCTGGAGGCTTTTTATGGCAGGACGGGGGAGTTCTAGTTTTCAGAAGCGCCTAAAAGAGCAGAAGCGCATGGAAAAGCGGCAGGAAAAGACCGCCAAGCGCCAGGATCGCAAAACCGACAAACCGGCCGGCGGCTTGGACGCCATGATCGCCGAGCGTTCTTCGGCCGAAGAGTTGCGCGACGAACTGCTGGCGGAGGAAGCGGCCAAAGCCCCCGTGGCAGTCCCGGCCGGCGCGCCGAAGGAATAAAGCCGTTTGCCCGAAGTGCGGCCCGAAGTCCGGCCGAGCTACGCACAAGGGCCGCCGCTTCCGCTAATTGAGAAGCCCATTCATCGGCTGCTGCGGGAAGCGGCGCACAATCGCCCTTGCGCGCTAGCTCTAATCGCGCGCCATCAGAACGTCCATCTCAACTTCCAGGAGCTTCAGGAAAAAGTCGAGAGAACCGCCAGCGGACTTTGGCGTCTGGGCATTCGTCCCAAGGATCGTATTGGGATGTGGGCTGCAAACTGCGCCGAATGGGTCTATCTTCAAGTAGCGGCCTCGCTTATCGGGGCGGTTCTAGTTAACGTTAATCCGGCCTATCGCTCGCACGAACTTCGTTTCGTTCTAGGAAAATCCGGAATGAAGGCGATCTTCTTTCAGGATCGCGACGCGAACACGGATTATTCCGCCGTATTAGACGAAGCGCGCGCCACCGAGACCTTGCCGCTGGAGCACGCGATCGCGCTCGGCTCCGCTGAATGGCTCGCTATCCTCGATTGCCGCGATCGCGCCGTGGATCTGCCGAACCTTTCGTCGAGCATGGACGACGCGGTAAATATCCAGTACACCTCTGGCACGACCGGTTCGCCCAAAGGCGTGCTGCTCACCCACCGCAATTTGGTCAACAATGCGTGGCTCACCGGCCATCTGCTGCGGGTCTCGGAAAGCGATATTTTGTGCGCGCCCGTGCCGCTTTACCATTGTTTCGGCAGCGTCTTTGGAGTTCTGATGTGCCTGGCCTGGGGCATCGCTCTGGTTCTTCCATCGTCGCGGTTCAACCCCCTCGCGACTCTCGAAGCTGTCGAAGCGGAGCGCTGCACCATTCTTTATGGGGTCCCAACCATGTTCATCGCCCAACTCGATCACCCCGAGTTCCGCCGCTTCGACCTAACTTCTCTGCGCACGGGCATCATGGCCGGCGCCCCGTGCCCCATTGAAGTGATGCGGCGAGTTATAGACGACATGCACTGCCGGCAGATCACGATCGTATACGGGCAAACCGAAAGCTCGCCCGCGATTACCGGGTCGAGCGTCGACGACGATATTGAAACGCGCGTATCGACCGTGGGCCGCGCCTTTCCCAATACCGAGATCAAGGTAATCGATCCGGCATCGGGCGAAACCGTCGATATCGGTGTCAAAGGCGAACTCTGCACGCGCGGATATCTCGTAATGAAAGGTTATGACGACGATGCCCCAGCCACGGCGCGCGCTGTCGATCCCGAACGCTGGCTGCACACGGGCGACCTTGCCACCATGCGCTCCGATGGATGCATTCACATTGGAGGCCGGTTAACCGAGCTGATCATACGCGGCGGCGAAAACATTTATCCCCGAGAAATCGAGGAATTCCTGCATACCCATCCGCGGATCGCCGACGTTTACGTGACCGGCCTTCCCGACGAGCGGCTGGGAGAGACGGTGCTTGCCTGGATCAAACTCCGGCCCGGCGAAACGGCCACCGAAGCGGACATTTGCAGTTTCTGCCGCGACCGCATCGCGCGTTACAAAATACCGCAATACATTCGTTTCGTGGATAATTTTCCCATGACTGTAAGCGGCAAGGTGCAGAAGTTCAAGATGCGGGAACAGGAAATTGCCGAGCGCGGTTTAGAGAAGGCCGCCGCAATTCGAACCGCGTAAGCGCGCCCATGGCAACCGCCATTGCTGTCGACCAAGACCGGCGTTTCTTCGGCCACCCGCGCGGTCTTTCGACCCTGTTTTTCACCGAGCTTTGGGAGCGTTTCAGCTTTTATGGCATGCGCGGGCTGTTGATCCTGTTCATGACGGCGGCGGTGGCAACCGGCGGTCTGGGCTTTACCGTCGCGAAGGCGGGATCGATTTACGGCCTATACACCGCCATGGTTTATCTACTTGGCGTGCCCGGCGGGTGGGTTGCCGACCGCATGTTGGGCCAGCGGCGCGCGGTCTTATATGGAGGCGTCATTATCGCGCTCGGCCACTACTCTCTGGCGCTGCCGGGAATCGACACGTTCTACCTCGGGTTAGTCCTGATCGTGATTGGCACCGGATTGTTGAAGCCGAATGTCAGCACCATGGTGGGGCAGCTTTACCAGGCGAACGATCCGCGCCGCGACGCGGGTTTCTCGATCTTCTACATGGGCATCAATATCGGCTCGTTCGTGGCGCCGCTACTTTGCAGCTATCTTGGCGAAAACGTCAACTGGCACTACGGATTCGGTCTCGCGGGGGTGGGCATGACGTTCGGAGTGATCCAATACACGCTCGGCGCGAAGAATCTGAGCGAGATGAGCCTGCCGCCGCGGCAAGAACCACGGGAGAAACGGCGCATGCAGTGGATGCTTGCCGTCGCCGCCATAGTTTCGGTCTTGGCGGCCGCGCTGCTGTTCTCGGGCGCCTTCTCTATTTCCGCGCAACAGATTTCGGACGCGTTCGGAATCGTTCTGGTCGCCGTGGTGGCGGGCATCTTCGGCTGGCTTCTTTTCGGAGCCAAGTGGACAGCGGTGGAACGCCGCCGCCTGATTGCGATTTTCGTTTTGTTTATCGCCGCCACGCTGTTTTGGTCCTTATATGAGCAGGCCGGTTCGACGCTGAATCTTTTCGCGGATCGAAGCACGGACCGGACGCTCGGGGGAATGTTTCCCGATAAATTTCCGGCGGGTTGGTTCCAATCGCTGAATCCGCTGTTTGTGATTACGCTGGCGCCCGTTTTTGCGTGGCTCTGGGTCAGGCTTGGAAGCCGCAATCCCTCCAGTACGGCGAAGTTCGCGGTCGGATTGCTGTTCGTCGGCATCGGTTTTTTGGTACTGCTTCCGGTGGCTTCGGGCCACGCCGTGAGTCCGCTCTGGTTAACCTTAACGTACCTGCTGCACACCATCGGAGAACTTTGCCTAAGTCCGGTGGGCTTAAGCGCGATGACGAAACTTGCGCCGGTTCGCGTGGCGAGCCTGATGATGGGCGTGTGGTTCCTCGCCGACGCCGTCGGGAATTATATCGGCGGACGTCTTGCGTCGGTATATGAGGCGTTTCCGCTTACCGCGCTATTCGGTTTAGTAGGGGCTTCGGCCGTCGTGCTTGCCATTATATTAGCCCTGCTGGCGCCTCCGATGAAGCGTCTAATGGGCGGCGTGCAATAGCAGGGCATTGACTTCTCCGAGCCATAAGGTATAGAACTTACGGGTATCTGCTCGGAGGGTTTAATGAGATACCGGATTGGTTTTGTTTCGTTCCTCGCCTGTACACTGCTGTTCGCGCAAGGAGAACGCGGGACCTTCAACGGGACCGGCACCGACGCCAGCGGCGCCGTCCTTCCTAACGCTTCCGTCACCGCCACCGAAATCGCCACAAATGTCGAAACCAAGACGCCGACAACGGATGCGGGTGTCTACCGCATGCCCGCGCTTCCCTCGGGCGTGTATCGCATCACCGTATCCGCGCCCGGTTTCCGCACTTCCGTCGAGGAGAACGTAACGCTACGAGTCGCGCAAACCCTTACAGTCGACTTCAAGCTGGAGTTAGGGCAGATTACCGACAAAGTCACCGTGTCCGGCGAAGCGCCGCTAATCGAGACCAGCTCCCCTGAAATCGGGCGCTACGTTTCGAAACGGGAGTTCGACACGTGGCCCGTTGCCGTCAGCGATGGCCAGCGTCAAATCCAGCCCGCTTTTCGGGAGGATCACGGGACCGGCATATGGGCCGCGAGGCCTGCAACTGGAGCTGCGCGTTAACTTCTAACGCTGCCGTTCGAAACGGGGAGCACGGGACCGTGGCCTCTTTGGCAGCAATTCTCGTCTTCCTATCTGCCGGTCTTGCGGCTTCGCAAGACCGTGCGCCGCTCCTTTCGATGGCGC
>JALYXS010000401.1 GCA_030946965.1 Acidobacteriota bacterium | reverse complement strand
AAACAATTTTTTGGCGAAACCATTCACCATGGATGAGCTTGCGGGAAAGGTTCAGCAGGTCCTCAATTCTTAGCGAATCGCCGCTGCAGAGCCCAAGCGAGCGCATCCAGGGTATAAATGTCGTGCCTTTTCTGGGCTTCGAGCCGAGCTAAACGCACGGCCTCCTTTGGATTGCCGCCTTCGTCCGCATAGTACAAAATCAGATCCCGATCGTCCGAACCCGGTGCCGTCTTTTCGAAATCCGCGTAAATCCGTTTTGCCTCGTCCGGATGCCCGCTCTTCTTGAGCGCTTGCGCCAAGAGATAGGAGCTGCCCCGCTTGCGCAGCAAGTCCACCGCATCCGCCGCGCGGTTCCGCGCCATGCGGACCCGCGCGAGCGCCTCGATCGCCTCGGGATAATCCGGCTCGCGCTGTAGCGCCTCCTTCAAAACCTTCTCCGCTTGATCCAGCTTGCCGTCGTGCAACTCAACCAACGCGAGATGGGTGGCAATCCAGGCGCGCTCTTCCGTATCGGACACGCTAGTGAGCCGCAGCGCCGAGTTCCACCACTCGCGAGCCCCCTCGAAATCGCCATAGACTTCGCGCAATTCCGCGCCGCGCTGCAGTGCCGGCGCGTTAACGCGGTGCATGTCGAGCATCCGCTGGGTAGCTGCTTCAGCTTCGGTATAGTTCCCCAGCGCGATCTGCGCATCGGCGATGAAGCCGTATATTAGATTGTCGTCGGGGATCTGTTTATTGAGGACCTGCGCTTCTTCGAGCGCGTCCGCGAACCGTCGCTGTTGCAGGCGCACGATAACCCGCGCTTTGCGCCCATCGAAATTCGCGGGAGCCAGGCGGAGGGATTCGCGAATGGCGTCTTCGGATTGCTTGAGGTAAGCCGGATCGCGAGTCTCGCGGTACCGCTTGGCGAGAGCGATGGCGAGGTCGTTATAGCCCCGCGGATTGCTCTTGTCTTTCTGTATCAGTTCGCGCGCCGACGCGATCCGCTGCTCCACAAACGGGGAAGCCTGAAGGGTCAGGGCGAGCATAAATATCAGTAGTATTCGTAGCGCGGGCACTCGTGCCTGCCGCGTCCACATATTAGGAAAATTCGACCGAGCGGGCCAGTTTCACCGCCGGATTCCGCGTCAGCTGTTGCAGAACATCCTCCGGCACCGGCGCGTCCGTCGAAACCACCGCGATCGCCTCGAGCGGAAAGACGTGTCCATCCTGGCGCCCCAAGGAGAAGTTCGCGATATTGATATGGTTCTGCCCCAAGACCGAACCCACGTGCCCAATCACCCCGGGAACGTCGTCGTTCTTCATCACGAGTAAATGCCCTGCGAGCGGCGCCTCGCAATGAATTTCATCGATAGCCAATAGACGCGGTTTCATCTCGCCCGTTACGCCCGGCACTACCGCGCCTTCGACCACCGTCGTTCCCGAATCCGTCTCGAGCTCCAGGCGAATCGAATCGGAATGCCCCGACCGCTTCTCCTGAATTTCAGCCACGTTCCACCCGCGTTCCGCCCCAATCTGCATCGCGTTCACCAGGTTCGCGCGCCCCGCCGCCGACCGGTTCAATACTCCAGCGAGACCCGCATTGCGCAACAGACTGGTATTACCATCGGCAATCCGCCCATAGTAGGTCAGGCGAATCGTTTTCGGATTGCCCGTGGCCAGATACGCCGCGAAGTTTCCCAACCGGCCGGCGATTTCTATGTACGGGCCCAGCGACCGGTACTGTTCTGGCGAAAGGGCGGGCATATTCACCGCGTTAATCGCGATGCCGTGGTTGAGATACTCGACCATCTGCTCGGCAATGCGCACGCCTACAATTTCCTGCGCTTCTTCGGTCGAGCCGCCAATATGCGGGGTTGCCAACAGGTTGCCGGAACCGAAGAGGGGAAATCCCGCGGGCGGCGGCTCGGCTTCGAAAACATCGAGCGCGGCGCCTGCGATCGTGCCCGATTTCAGGGCTGCCTCCAGCGCCTCATTGTCGATCAACTCGCCGCGGGCGCAGTTGACGATGCGTACGCCGGGCTTCATCTGGTTGAATGCATCGGCCGAAAGGAGCCGCTCGGTTTCGGGTGTTAACGAAACATGCAACGTGATGTAATCGCTTTCGGCATAGAGCTTGTGCAAGGCAACAAGCTCGATTCCCATGTCCTTTGCAATCCCGGACATAACGTAGGGATCGTGAACCAAAATCCTCATTTCGAAAGCACGCGCGCGCTTGACCACTTCGCGTCCCACGCTGCCCAACCCGACGATCCCGATAGTCTTGCCACGCAGTTCGCTGCCTAGAAACTTCTTCTTCTCCCATTTGCCGGCTAGCGTGGAGGCGTTCGCCTGAGGGATGTGTCGCGCCATCGCGAGCATGAGGGCAAACGTATGCTCGGCGACCGACACGGCGTTTCCGCCGGGAGTATTCATTACCAGCACGCCCGCGGCGGTCGCCGCCGGCAGATCCACGTTGTCCACGCCGACCCCGGCGCGCCCGATGACGCGCAGTTTGGGCGCTTGTTTCAAAACCTCCGGCGTTACCTGAACGGCGCTGCGAACTACCAATGCTTCCGCCTCGGGCAAGTGCTTGGCGTATTCCTTCGGATTGGAAATAATAACGTTCCAACCGGGCTGGGACTTGAGCAACTCGACCCCCGCCGCGGCCATCGGTTCGGCGACTAAGACATTCATGGTCAGGACCATTTGTTACGCCGTTACCGCCTTCTTCTCGACAGCCGAATCGGCGTAAATCCGTTGGACCGCGGCAACGCCCGATCCGAATTTGACCGGATGCCCGTTCGCCGCGAGAATGATTTCAAGTCCCGCGACGATTCCGAACATATCCGTGAAATCGAAATAGCCGAGGTGCGCCAGCCGGAAGATCTGGCCCTTCATGGTGCCTTGACCGTTCGTGATGATGGCGCCGAACCGGTTGCGGAATTCCTTCACGATGACGCCCGAATCCATGCCCTTCGGCGCGCGCACGGCGGTCACCGAACTGCCGGGAGAACCGGCGGCGAAGACTTCCAAACCGAGTTCCGTAACCGCGGCCCTCGTGGCGCGAGCGAGCATTTGCGCGTTCTGGACCAGGTTCGGCATCCCGATCTTCTTCATGTATTTCAGCGCTTCGCCGAGCGCCAGGATCAGCGAAGTGGCCGGAGTCCAGCTCGATTCGCCGGCATCGGCGCTCCTCTTCTCTTTTTTCAGATTGAAATAGTAGTGCGGCAAATCGGACTTATCCGCGTGTTGCCATGCCTTCTTGCTAATCGACAGGAAGGCGAGACCCGGAGGGATCATAAACGCTTTTTGCGATCCGCCGATGACCACGTCGAGACCCCATCCATCGATATCGAGCGGCATGGTGCCAATACCGGTGATGGCATCGACGACGAAGATCGCGCCGGTTTTTGCGATCGCCTTGCCCATGGCTTCGACATCATGCTGCGCGCCCGTCGAGGTTTCCGAAGCCTGAATGAAAACCCCCCGCGTGTCCGGCTCCGCGGCAACCGCCTGCCGCACGCGATCGGGAGTGACGACATCGCCATATTCGGCTTTCAGAACGTTCGCTTCGAGGCCGTAAGCTTTGGCGATTTCAATCCAGCGCTCGCCGAATTTCCCGGCGGAACAGACGATCACTTTATCGCCGCGCGAGAACAAATTCGATACCGAAGCGTCCATGGCGCCGGTGCCGGAAGCGGCAAAACAGAGGACGTCCCCGGACGTTCCGTAGACTTCTTTCAGGTCGGCGAGAGCATTCTTATAAACGAGTTGAAAATCGGCCGTGCGGTGATGAATATCCGACGCCATCATCGCGTGAAGAGCCGGCGGATAGAGGGGCGTAGGGCCTGGAGTGAGCAGTCTCTGCTTCTTTATATGCATGATGGGGTTGAATTCACTAGAATAGCAGAGACCATGCCGCTGATAGACCAAGTTCAGAAGGACCTTGTAGCCGCGATGAAGAGCAAAGACGAAGCGCGGCTCAGCACTTTGAGAATGATGAAAACCGCGCTGCA
>JALYXS010000389.1 GCA_030946965.1 Acidobacteriota bacterium | reverse complement strand
CGAAGCGCACTCACCAGCCGTTCTTCCGGAGCCGGCCACAGAGCCGGCCATAGAACAACAGCGATGCAAATTCCGGCCGCAATCGCTCCGGTTGTCGCGAAAGTGCCCCAAGGCACGCGCCGCCCGGGCAATTCCGCCAACAACCGCGTTTCAAGACCAACCGACGGGCCCCGCGTTTCCGCGCGAGCCATTGCCTTCAATCCGGCTAGCAGAACTTCTTCGTTCCCTCTCATATGGCGCACCTTGCCTGTAGCTTCTTCTGCAATCTGGTTATCAGTAACCCGCGTCCGCGATGCAGCCGCGAACGCACCGTTCCTACCGCGCAGCCTAACACCTTGGATGCGGCTTCGTAACTGACCTCCTGCAAATCGCACAGGACAACGGCTTCCCGATATTTTTCAGGAAGCCGCAGCACCGCTTCCTGAACCGCTTGGATGTTTTCACTACGGGTGAGATCTTCAAGCAGGTCTCCGTCACAACAGAACGGCTCCGCCTCGCCGTCCTCATCCACAGGACGGAACCGGCGCTCCTGTTCCAGATGCCGCAATACCAGGTTTCGCGCGATCCCATATAGGTAAGCCGCCATGGTTCCACGCTTCGCATCAAAGCCGCCCGGCTGACGGATCAATGTCAGGAATACATCCTGGGTCACCTCTTCGGCCACGGTTTCACTGCCGCTCATGTGCAACGCAAACCGGTAAATCGGAATCCCGTGCTGCCGGTACGTCTCGGTAAAATGGGCAGCGTCCGTCATGCAGTTCTACTTTGCATTCCGGGCGCAAGGCCCGCTAGTTCCAATTTGTTTTCGTTACGCCAATTTGCGGAGCTTGGAAACCCGTCCGATCTCGACCCATTCGACGACGAAGATATTGCCCGCGTGGTCGAAGCATGCTCCATGCGGACATACAAACCGCCCCGGCGTGAAGGCCTCGCGCGTCATCTTGCGGGTTTGCATGTAGCGGCTGGTGGAATCATCGCCCAACAGCGCCACTACTCGATTATCCTTGTCCAGCACGGTGACGCGCGCAAACAGATCGGGGATTACCACATCGCCGTTCTTGTTAAAGCCAAAGTGGCAAGGCGCGTTCATGTTCTCCACGAAATCCATGTGCTGCCCATCCATCGTGAACCGCTGCAACCGCTTGTTCGTTCTGTCCGCGACGGTCAGGTTCGGCGTACCGCTCCGCAGATCCGCGACAATCCCGTGGGGGCAATTGAGCTTGCCCGCTTCCTTTCCCACGCCGCCAAACGTCCGGATGTACTTCGCGTTCGCATCATATTGATTCACGAAGCTGGAACCGTAACCATCCGCCACGTACACATCTCCATTCGGCCCAACGGCAACGTTGGTGGGACTATACTTGATCCGCTTGCCATCAGCTCCGGGCTTGTACGCGTCAGACTCCTCCGGGTACCCGATTTGCCAAAGATGCTCGCCATCAAGCGTCGTCTTTACGACAACGGCATTTTTGGTATCGCACAAGTACAAATACTCCGTTGGCCCTTCTTTCCGGATATGCAGGCCATGCGCGCCGCCGACGAATTCCTTGCCCCATGACTTCACGAACTTCCCGTTGCCATCGAACACTACCATCGTGTCGTGACTTTCGCTTGCGGCATTCACCGTGTGGTGAACGTAGATGTTCCCCCGGGAATCTTCGCAAACACCATGTGTGTTGCCATACTTCAACCCGGAGGGCAGTTCACCCCAGTCATGAGTCACCTCGTAACGATGCTCTCCTTCACCGATGACTGGCTTCGCACTCCCAGACTTATTGACCGCTCCCATCAAAAACGGTGCGGATCCGAAAACGCCAAGCGTCGCACGGCGGGAAAATAAGGGCATTCGTACATTTTATCCCAATCTCAAGGCTTGATCTCTCTCGGTTTCAACTCCGGTTCGCGAGTGGGCAGAGTCTGATTATTGATATCTGTATCGTGCCTGACCCGCTGCCTGTCTTCATCAGACTTTTCCTGCTTCACCTCCGGAGGAGTTTCGCCCGATCGCGCCGGCCGTTTCACGATGTGATACCCCTTCCGCGTTACGATGCGCCTGTCTTCGGGCGGTTCGGATTGTCCAGCGAGGGGCAAGACCGCGGCAATCGAAAGAAGAACAAACCCGGCACTCTTCATTTCTCCCGATTATACGCGTGGCGTTCGCATGTTGACACATTCGCGCGCTCTACGCTGGAACCGCCCCAGGAGGAAACGCTAAACTAAATTGCCACCAGAAGGACGCGTTGACAGCAAAAGATCCCTCCCCAGAACACGGCGAACCGTCGCTTTCCATAGAACAACAGATCGCGCAATTGGCGCAATCGCAACGCGAGATGAGCGATCAGATTACCGCTCTTCGCGACTATCTCATCCGCGGCGCCGAATCAGGGGCGTCGAGCCAGAAGGACCTGCACCGGCGGCTCGCCGTTCTGGAGCAGTCAGTAAGGCAAACCCGGTCTCTCGTAAGTTTGATTTTGGAGAGCCGAATCTGGAAAACGCTCCAGACGGGCGGAGCCGTTTTTCTGAATTTCATGCAGTTGATGCAGGGTCAGCGGCGGTTGAACCGCTTCTCGGACCGGGGAGCCCTGACGGGCGATCGCCATCAGGACATTCGCCTTCGTTGCGATACGCTGCCCCTTGAGCCGGCGGACCCCGTGTACGGCACGATAGAAATTCGGGGATGGGCACTTTCGCCCAGCGGGATCGCGGCGGTGGAGATCTCGGTTGACGGTGGCCCGCCCATTCCCGCGAACTATGGCGGCCCCCGCCGTGACATCTCCGCGATGTTCCCCAAAATCATCAGCGCTTCGAACTGCGGCTATCTGGTTTCACTTGACACTCGCGTCTTGGAAGACGGCATACACCGCCTCTCCATTCGCGCCCTCGCCAGGGATGGCAAAACAAAGGATCTCGACATTCCTATCCTGGTCAGCCAGGAGACCGGGTACAACAGCGAGTATTCTCGCTGGCTGGAAGCCTTCGAGCGCCCGGAACCTGAGTTTGAGCGACTGAAGATTTCAAGCTTTTCTTTTCTGCCGACCGTTTCCGTCCTGGTTCCTATTTTCCGGACAGATCCGGGTATCCTGCGGCAAACCATTGAATCGGTTTTGCGTCAGAGCTACCCGCGTTGGGAACTCTGTCTGGTGGACGACGGGTCCGCAAGCCCTGAGATTGACGCCGTTCTCGAACAGTTTGTGAGGACCGATTCGCGCATCCGCGTCGCCGTCCAGCCAAAACAGACCGGCATTTCCGCTGCCTCTAACCGCGCCCTGGCCATGGCAACGGGCGACTATGCCGCACTGCTCGACCACGATGACGTACTCTCCGGTAATGCTTTATTCCACGTGGTGAATGCCCTTCAGGATGTGCCCCGGCCGGACCTGCTCTACTCTGACGAAGACCACATGGACGATTCCGGCATGCGGTTTGCCCCTTTCTTTAAGCCGGACTGGTCGCCCGACCTCATCCTTTGTGAAAACTATGTCTGTCATCTCATGACGTTCCGGCGAGATCTGGCCTTGTCCATCGGCGGCTTTCGTCCGCAGTTCGACCTGAGCCAGGATCACGACATTCTTCTGCGTCTCAGCCGGGTTGCTTCCAGAATCCACCACATCCCGCGTGTCTTGTATCATTGGCGCACTAGTCTGGCCTCAATGTCGCGTGCATCGAATGCCGAAGAAAAGGTACTTCGTTCTTCGCGAAACGTTGTGGAGGCGTTTCTTTCCGAATCGAATATCTCCGGCCGCGTCGACCAAGGCGCTTATCCCGGAAGGTGGCGCGTGCGCTATCCCATTCCCACCGGCGCGCATGTGAGTATTCTGATTCCAACGGCGGGAAACATTGAAGTGTTGGAGCGAAATCTTAACGCGCTTTGGAGTAAGGCCGGCAGCACACCTTACGAGGTGGTCGTGATCGATAACTCGAGAGGAACCAATAACCCCGCCGTTCAAAATTATATTGGGAAGGTGAGGGGGCAAGGAAAACCGGTTCGCTATTTTGACCAGCGAAACGAATCGTTCAACTACTCCCGGTTGAATAACCGCGCTGTTTCAGGCTGTTCGTCCCCCTACCTGTTGTTCCTGAATGACGATACCGAGGGCATTTCGGCCGGATGGCTGGATGCCATGATCGAACTTGCTGCGCGCCCTGAGGTCGGAGCGGTAGGGGCGAAACTGCTCTACCCCGATGGATCGATTCAGCACGCCGGCATAACCATGGGAGTGGCTGAGATCTGCGCCCATTCGTTCAAAGGATCCCGCGGCGACGAACGGCATTATTACGATTTTCCTGATCTGATCCGCAATGTCAGTGCTTTGACGGCAGCTTGTCTGATGACACGTTCGGAGGTATTTCACGAAGTGGGTGGCTTCGAGGAGGCGATGTTTCCGATAGCCTACAACGACGTCGATCTCTGTCTTCGGATCGGGGCTGCCGGCTACCGCATTCTTTATACGCCGCATGCGTTGCTATATCACTACGAAGCCTTTTCGAAATCCGAAGCCGAGTTGCACCCGCACCCGGCTGAATCCCTCGCTTTGAAGAAGCGATGGCGACCCGTCATCGCGCGAGATCCTTTTTATAATCCGAACTTAACGAGGGAACGGGAAAATTGGTCCTTGCGGTGGGAGTGAGAGCCGGAAAAGCGAAAGCCGGACTTGGCCAAGCAGATTTCGCTGCGTGGCATGTAAACGAAATCATTTCGAAGGTTTTCTTCAACGCGCAAACCAAAACGAAAAGCCCAGCGATTAGCTGGGCTTTTTGGATTTAACCGGGCGGCTTCCTAGTCTCCCACACACTCGCGCGTGCAGTACAATCGGGGCTGAGAGGCTTAACTTCCGTGTTCGGGATGGGAACGGGTGGGGCCCTCTCGCTAAGGCCACCCAGAACTTTTCGAAGTGGCGCATGTGAAAGCGCTTGCTTCTAAAATCTGGATTAAATATTTTGACGGGCCACTGGCTCACAAGCGCAAGAATCGCTGCTTTGTGTGCAAAGTAAATTTTATGGTTAAGCCGAACGAGCAATTAGTAACGGTTAGCTCAACGCATTGCTGCGCTTACACATCCGTCCTATCAAACTGGTAGTCTTCCAGTGCTCTTCATACTTACGTTGGGAGATCTCATCTTGGGGAAGGTTTCACGCTTATATGCATTCAGCGTTTATCCTGACCGAACTTCGCTACCCAGCTATGCCACTGTGTGACAACTGGAACACAAGAGGTTCGTTCACCCCGGTCCTCTCGTACTAAGGGCAAGCCCCCTCAAATCTCCTACGCCCACCACAGATAGGGACCGAACTGTCTCGCGACGTTCTGAACCCAGCT
>JALYXS010000301.1 GCA_030946965.1 Acidobacteriota bacterium | reverse complement strand
ACGCCGTCCGGCGCAAGGATGCGAGGAACTGGTCCGAGGTATCCGGAAACCAGTAAACTGTCGTGTCCATCCCGTCCAGGCCCAAATCCGAAACGTACCGGATCAACGTTTCATAAGTCATTGTTTTCGCTTCGAGCTGTTTGCGAAACGAGTATGCGACCAGACCCGCGCGGAGATGCGATTTCGGCGCTGGTTGCGCTCTGGGTTGCGCGCGAAGCGTGGTGGCGGACGCAAAAACCGGTACGGACATCAGCAATTCACGGCGATTCATAGTTTCGGCTCCATCCTAGAAAGAAATCCTAAAAACTCACGGGCCGTGCGATCGAGATTCTCGAGCGATCCCCCACCCTGAAGAACGGCGCACATTTCGTAAGCTACCGGTCCCCGATAGCCGATGGCTTCGAGCCCTCGAAAAAAGCTGGCGTAATCGACTTGGCCTTTCCCTGGCGCCACGGCGCGCACCAGAGCGGGCCGTTCGGGCAGGTAGTTCACGCGCTCGGGGTCATAGCGGAAGCGCGGCTGCGACACATAATCGGCCACCGTAGTGAACGCGAGCCACGGACCAAGCTTTGTCACCGCCGCCTCCAATTCTTTTCCCGTGACGCCCTGCAAGTGCGGCGCCCACGCATCGAACGCCGCTTTCAGATTCGGCTCATTCACTTCTTCGAGGAGCCAGGCAAGCTGATCGTGATAGCAGGCGAGATCGTGATGATTCTGCAGCAGCAGCGTGATACCGAATCGCGCGCTCTCCCTGGCGGCGAGCCGAAGGCCTTTCACCAACTCGCCATATTGCACATCGTAGGGAATGCCCGCGCGGTGATAGCCCGTGAAGATGCGCAAACGCGGCACGTCGAGGTCGGCGGCAAGATTTGCCAGCGCGCCAACGTACGCGGCATTCATCTCGGCCGAAGGGATGCCGGGCCGGTCGAGCCCCGCGGTGAAATCGGTGTATCCCATCAACGCCGCAATTTCCAAACCGAGTTCGCGAACCCGCGTTTTCAAGGTACGCCGGGCTTGCAAGTCGAACCCGAGCGGCGAAAGATGCGGCTGTTTCGCAACCAGGGCTACGTGCTTGTATTCCAGCTCGACAGCCTTCAAGAGAAACGCATCCAGTTCCAGGCGCGAATGCCCGGGCCACGCTCCCGCATAACCGACGGAATGGAGCACCGGGACGTAAGCAGGCATCAAGGTTTTACAACCGTTCCGTCCATCGTCCGGTCCGTCGGGTAGGCGCCGCCGTTCGCGCCTTCCTCCAACGGATACTTCGCGGCAACCTCTTCGTTGATTTCCAAACCGAGCCCAGGCGCTCCGCTCCCATAAAGATAGCCTCGGCGGATTTCGCCCATTCCCGGCAGCATTTCGCGCACCAGGGGCGGAAAATGGTTTTCCTCCTGAATGCCGAACGCGCTGCTCGAAAGGTCCACGTGATAGCTCGCCATCTGGTTGACGGGATCGTTCTCGCCGCCTTCCTGCCACGCCGTTTTCACGCCGTAAATCTCGCACATCGTGGCGATCTTCTTCGCCTGCGTGATGCCGCCAATGGCGGAGACGCGAGTGCGGCAGAAATCGATCAACTGGCCTTCGATCAGCGGCAGATATTCGTGCGGATTCGAGAATACTTCGCCGACAGCCTGTGGCGTCGCGCAAACTTTGCGGACCTCCCGATACCACGAGACCTGCTCCGGCGGCAAAAGATCCTCGACAAAGAAGAGATGGTACGGCTCCATCTTTTTCGAAAACAGAACCGCGTTCGAACCGCTCAGGTGCGAGTGAACGTCGTGTATCAACTTCGGCCCGAACCCAACCTTCGCCCGCACGTACTCGAACACGGGCGGGATAGTTTCCACATAGAGATCTTCATCGAACGCAGGCCCTTGATAGCCCTTTTCGGCGCGGCTGCCCTCTCCGGCTTTGATGAATCCGCCTCCGCCGTAGCCGCCTTCGCCATACTGCACGCGCACGTGGCGGAACCCCTTCTCGACCGACTTCTGGACGTTCTCGACCGCCTGCTCCTTCGTCTTGCCGGCAACGTGATCGTAAACGGCGACCGCGTCATGCGCTTTGCCGCCCAGCAACTGGTATACCGGCATATTCGCGCGCTTGCCTTTAATGTCCCAAAGCGCTTCGTCCATCGCGCTGACGACGTTCAGGCTCACCGGGCCTCCGCGCCAATACGTGCGCAGGTAGGAGCTTTGCCACAAGTCTTCAATACGATCCGGATCTTTGCCGATCAGCCAGGGCTTGAGATGCTTTTCGAGCGCGGTGATTACAGCGTACGTCTGAAAATGATTGTTCGCCGAACCGATTCCCCACAGCCCCGGCTCGCTGGTGATGATTTTGAGGAATACCCAGCGGTAACGCCTGCCGCCGCTGGTGGTAATGACCTTGACGTCTTTGATGGTGAGCGGCGGCAGACCCGCGGCAGTGGAAAGCGCCGGCGCGGCGAGAAGATTCGTTAGAAAATTTCTACGATTCATGAGCTCGCAATTGTTC
>JALYXS010000297.1 GCA_030946965.1 Acidobacteriota bacterium | reverse complement strand
CTCGCGGTGAATGGAGAAGAAAGCCGCACGCAGTGCCACGGCCATATTCACGTTGGCAAGCTGCTCGATAGCGCCGAGACGGCGAACTTTATCGTGGTGGACGGTCCAGCCGATATCCCGCCGCCGGAAAGCGGCCTGGGTCTCTGGGTGCATCCCGTGGGGAACAAGCTTCACGTTCACGCCGGCGAACAGATCAACGAAACCGTTTTGCGAAGGTAATTATGCAACTGCTCGAGATTGAGAAACTCCCGACCGCCGAAAATTCCGCCATCCATCTGCATCCTTCCGACAATGTCGCCGTGGCGCGCGTGCCGTTGTCGCCGGGCGCGGAAGTTAAGGTGGATGGGATCGCCGTCAGGGTCCTCGATCCGGTTCCCGCGGGGCATAAAATCGCGCTGCAACGCATCCAGATGGGCGAAGTGATTCATCGCTACGGGCAGCGCATCGGACTCGCGAAACAGACCATTGAGCCAGGCCGCCACGTTCACACGCAAAACGTTTCGTTTCAGGAAACCGAATTCGCCTACGAGTTCCCGCAAACGGAAACGCCGTTTCCCCCGGCGCCGGCGAGAATGCCCTCATTTCTCGGCTTTTCGCGCGAGGATGGACGCGCCGGAACGCGCAACTATATCGCCGTGGTCGCGGCCAGTAATTGCGCCGCGCACACGGCGGAACTGATCGCCGCGAGTTTTCAAGGCGAGCGGCTTCCGCCTAATGTGGATGGCGTCGTCGCATTCCCGCACGGCGAAGGCTGCGGCATGTCTATCGGCCCGGACACCGATCAATTGCAGCGCACACTCGCCGGCGTTCTGAATCATCCGAACGTTTCGGCGGCGGTGATTTTGGGTCTGGGCTGCGAGGTCAATCAGATCGATCATTATCTGGGGCCGAACGCGGCGCGGACCAGCCGGCTAGTGGGCATGACGCTGCAAAACAGCGGTGGCACGCGCGGCGCTCTTGAAAAGGCGCGTAAAGAGATTCGCCAGTTGATGGATCAAGCCGGGGCGGAAACTCGCGTCGAGCTGCCCGCGTCCAAAATCGTGCTGGGACTCAACTGTGGGGGCTCCGATTCGTTTTCCGGCATCACGGCCAATCCCGCGCTAGGCGTCACTTCGGACATGCTCGCCGCAATCGGCGCGACCGCCGTGCTCGCGGAAACCACCGAAATCATTGGCGCCGAGCATCTTCTGGTCCGCCGCGCCCGCAATCGCCAAGTGGCCGAAAAGCTACTCGGATGTATCGAGAGCTACAAGCGCTATCTCAAACGTTTTGACGGCAGTTTTGACGACAACCCCTCGCCTGGAAACAAAGAAGGGGGGCTGACCAACATTCTTGAAAAATCGCTGGGCGCGGTCGCGAAAGGCGGAACTTCGACGCTGACCGAGGTCGTCGATTACGCCGAGCGCATCCGCACGCCCGGATTTGTTTTTATGAATACTCCGGGCTACGATCCGGTCTCGCTCACGGGCTTGGCGGCGGGCGGGTGCAATGTGATCGCGTTCACGACGGGACGCGGCAGCGCGATCGGTTTTCCGTCGATTCCGGTCGTCAAGATCGCGAGTAACAGCTTCACGTATCGCCGCATGACGGAGAACATGGATGTCAACGCCGGCGCAATTGCCGATGGCGAGAAGACCATTCCGCAAGTGGGACGCGAAATTTTCGATCTCGTGTTGCGCGTCGCTTCGGGCGAACGCACCTGCGCCGAACGCCTCGGGCACAAGGAATTTGTGCCGTGGCGCATCGGCCCGGTAATGTAAACGGTATTTCAAATATGAATCGCAAGCTACTGTTGACCGTGTTGATTGCCTGCGCCGCGGTCGCGCAGACCTCGAAAAAAGCGTCTTTTTTCGACAAGCCGACGCTCGAAGCGTACGTGCGCCACCTCTTCGTCTGGCCTTCGGCAATTCAACTTCAGGTGAGCGATCCCAAGCCCGGGCCGCTGCCCGGCTTCAAAGAGATTACGGTTCACGCCTCGCAAGGAAGAGCGGCGCAGGACGAATATTTCTATATATCGAACGACGGCCAAAAGATCGTGCGCGGCGCGGTGTTCGACGTGGCGCAAAACCCGTTTAAGCCCGACCTCGATAAGATTAAAACCGAGTTTCAACCCAGCTTCGGGACGGCGGGCGCTCCTGTAATTATTGTCGAGTTCAGCGATTTCGAATGCACCTATTGCCGGGAAGAGGCGAAGATGCTGCGGGCCAATTTGTTGAGCGCGTATCCCACGCAGGTCAGGCTTTACTTCAAAGATTTTCCCCTCGAACCGATTCATCCGTGGGCCAAGGCGGGTGCGGTCGCGGGACGCTGTATTTTCAAGCAGAATCCCGGCGCGTTCTGGGAATTTCACGATTGGATTTTCGAGCATCAGACCGAGGTCAATCCCGAAAATCTGAACGCGAAGGTGCTTGAATTCGCGAAAGGCAAGGGGAAGGATATCGATGCGTTGCAGTTGAGCCGTTGCATGGATACGAAGGCCACTCTGCCGGACGTGGAGAAAAATATGAGGGAAGGCCAGGAGTTAAGCGTGTCGTCGACTCCCACGATGTTTGTAAACGGGCGGAAATTGGTGGGAGCTACGGCGTGGCCGGAGTTGCGGCGCGTGATCGATTACGAAATCGACTACCAGAAAACGGCCAAGAACGCGGGCGAAGATTGCGGGTGCGACGTGAAGCTGCCCGCCACGCCGGGCCTGGCAAAATGAGAAATGTGGCGCCTATCGTTGTTTGTCTAACGGTGCTTTGCGGGACGGCTGCCGCTCTATCGGCCGCGACCTCCGGCACGCCGTCCTTTGACGCCGATCAATTTTTAAAGCACGTCCGCTATCTTTCATCTCCCGAAATGAAGGGCCGCGCCACCGGCAGCCCGGAGCTTGAAAAGGCCGCGGATTACATCGCCTCGCAGTTCCGGTCTTTCGGGCTAAAGCCGCTCGAAGGAACCAGCTATCTGCAAGCGTTCCCGGTTACCACTAGCGCAAAATTAGGACGCAATAATCGCTTCGAATACATCGAAAACGGCAAATCGGTAAATCTGAAAATTCAACGCGATTTCCTACCGTTCAATTTCTCGTCGCGCGGGAAGATAAGCGGGAACGTGGTCTTCGCCGGCTACGGCATCACCGCGCCTGAATACCGGTACGACGACTACGCCGGAATAGAGGTCAAAGGCAAATTGGTCCTTATCTTGCGCCACGAACCGCAAGAGTACGACGACAAAAGCGTGTTTGACGGTAAAGTTTATACCGAGCACGCACAGTTTTTCAGCAAAGCGGCAAATGCCAAGAATCATGGGGCGAAAGGCGTCATTCTGATCGACGATCGTATAAACCATCGCGGCGAGAATGACACGCTCGAAGCTTTCGGCAAGAACGAAGGGCCTGCCGAGGCGGGTATTTCGTTCGTTCAGATCAAGGCCGAAGATGCCGACCCGTGGTTTGCCCTCGCGGGCAGGAAACTGGACGAAATCGAAACCGGAATCGATAAGGACCTGAAGCCGCGATCGTTCGCGTTTCCCCCGAGCTTGCAGGTT
>JALYXS010000295.1 GCA_030946965.1 Acidobacteriota bacterium | reverse complement strand
TGCCCCGGTATCCGCGATCCACGATGGAAGTCACCTTCACGTCGCGGAAGCCGTTTGACTTATATAGATTTGCGATGTTCTCTTCATCCTTCCGGCGGAACACCTCGCTATAACGGCCGTGCCGGAGTGTGAACGAGGCGGGCTCGAGGAACATGCGCTCGCGAATGTCTTCCTCATGGAAATATTTGTTTCCGGTAATCGCGACACGCACCAGTTTTTGACGTTGTCCGCGCGCGATGGCGTACTCGATCGTCTCCAAATCGTTTTGCACGGGCAGAACGCGAAAATCCACATCGACGTCGTAATATCCCTGGCTTTGGAAGTAGTCGCTTAAGTTTCGCCTGCCTTCCACTAAAAGGTCGTTATAGACGGCGTGCTCCTGAAAGACGGGGACGTAGCGCTTCAGCACTCGCTTGGAAACTTTGGCCTCAACCGACCTTACCTCCACTTTCGGGCCGGGCTTAATGTCCAGGTGCGGGCGAACGCGCCGAAGCTCGGCATCGTATTCGAGTTTCTGAAGCTCAACCTGTGCCGTCAGGCGTTCCATTTTCTGGTATTTCGCGAGTACTCCCTGAACGCCTCCGTGCGTCCGCGAATCCGTCGCTTGCCGCCACCAGTGGACCAACGGAATGCGCCAACCGGTGGCGCGCAGAATCGTGTTGTCAGAGAGTTTCGTCTCTCCGGTAATCGCCGGCATCTCGTATTTCGCGCGTTTGCCTTCCTTGACGGTGAAAGTGATGAAGACCTGCTGCGCCGTGTTGTTGCGATTGATCGTAGGCGTAGCCTGCGCTTCGTAAAGTCCATTGGATTCGAGCAGGCGTTTGATCGCGCCGGCGGCGGTAGCCACATCCGCCTCGCGAAACGGCGCGCCGAGAGTAAACTGCGTGGTGCTGTGAATTTCGCCGCGGTTGGGCGGAGTCACCAGTTTGCCTTCGATGGAGACGCCGCCGACAAACCACGTGTTCTTCGTAATGAAGCGGACGAGGACGCCCTCGCCGGACGGTTCCGCCTCGACGGCGATATCTTCAAAACGGCCGGTTGCGAACAGGCCGTCGATCGCGCTTGCGACATCGGCGGCGTGGAGGGGTCCGCCAATCTTCAGTGGCTGAGACCGAGCCAGATCCGCTGGATCGAGCGTCTGAGCGGGCGAGTATTGGATGGCCGCGATTGGCTTGCCTTCAAATTGGGCTGCAGTCTGCGCCGCCGGGATCCCCAATGCACTCGTTGTGAATAGCGCGAGCACAAATGAAATGTGCCAACGGCTGTGTCCTGATTTCGTCATTCGGGTTTGCGGTCGTTTTGGCCGGGGCTGGATGACTAGAAATTAACGGGTGTTCTGAATCGAAACTTCGGTCCCCGTTCTCCCAACAAACATACTTGCAGTGTAATCCGAGTCGCGCGCGGACGATTGTAAAGGCGCGGTTGCGAGTGGATTCTTTGTTACAGAGGCGCGGCCGCTTGTACTGCGATAATAGACACGGATGGCCGAAACCAACGGGCGGGAAAACACGCGTTTGGACCGCATTGAAGAAATGATCGCCAGGCAGGTTCTGGCGAACGAGGAAGCCCACGACGATTTCCGCGCGGACCTGAAAGAGCTTTTGCGCATCCAGGTACTGATGTCGGACGACCTATCGAAAACACAGGCGGCGATCAAAGAGCACAGCGCGCAAATCGCGAGTCTGACGGCATCGCAGAAGCATACCGGAGAGCGCGTGGAGGCGCTGGTGTCGGCGATTGGCGCTTGGATTCGACGCTCGGAAGAAAAGCCTTCACGTCCGGCTTAGCTTTCGAATTCCTTGCGCACGCGCTCGAGAAATCTGGCCACCTTCACGCGCGGATCGCCTTCCCCAAGAGCTTCGACCGGCAGGAAACCGCGGTAACCGGCCTTCGTCACAATCGCTTTGATCCGGCCGAGATCCGTGGGAACCTCTTTGCCGCCGTAGCCCACGTTTTCCTTTAACTGCCAGGACACCGCATAGGGCGCGAGCTTCTCAATCTCGTTGTAGGGATCGCCTTGGCGCAAGCTTCCAACATCCAGAATGCCGGCAAACCACTCTGAATCGACGGCCTTGATGACGCGGATAGTTTCTTCCGCAGTCTTCAAAAAATCGTTATGCTGCTGAAGCCCAACGATAACCCCGTGCCGTTTCCCATATGCCGCGCATTCGGCGAAATCGGGAATCATCCAATCAAGCGCCTGGTTAAAGCTGTGGCCATCGGGCAGTTTCTTCCCGGAGAAGACGCGGATCACGGGCGCGCCCAATTTACTCGCGGCTTCAATCCAATTCTTGACCATTTGCACGTCTTGCTTGCGGCTTGCGGCGTCGGCGACCGCAAAGTCGTTCCGAACACCCGTTCCGCTGATCGCGACGCCGTTCAAGAGGGCCGTCTTCTTCAGGCTATAAATGTACTCGTCGTTCGGAACTTTCGGATAGCCCGGAAAATAATAAGCGGTTGCGTCGAGAGCGTCTACGGCATTTTGTGCACAATAATGCACGGCATCTTCGAGCGTCATCGAGCCATCGCGTAGAGGCTTATCGAAAGAGTACGCGTTGAGGCTCAGCCTGATCCTGCTGCCCGGCTCACGCTTGATGTCCGCAAACGCGGCGGAGGAAATCGCCGCGAGCCCGATGGTTCGCGTCAGGAAACCTCTGCGATTCAACGTGCCGTCCATAGTTCTCCTTATGGGGCGTCCGGCGGGGTCCTGGGGACCGAACATTACGAGCACTGAGTATACGTGATTCCCGGAAATCTGAAAGCGGAGCGGTTCCGTTCAGGATCACCGTTGCGCAAACGAAGGTTTGCGCACGAGAGCGACTCAGTTCAGACGCATACACTATTTCACCTAAGCCTTCCACCAAAAGAAGCGGCGATGGGCGTACGACCTTGAGCATTTCGTGGCCCCCTTCAATCCGGGGTCGAACATCCCGTAGTTGTCGCACATCCCGTAGTTAGAGGAGAAGAGAGACCGCTTCATGTGAGAGAGGATAATTTCATCACGAGCACGGTCATATCGTCGTGCTGCGGGGCTTTTCCGGTGAAGGCATCGGCGGCTTGGAAGATGGCTTTTACGATGTCCTCCGCAGTTTCGCTGGCTACGTTCTGCGCGGCAAGGATCATAGCCTCCTCACCCCATTCTTCGTCAGCGACGGTCATCGCTTCGCTGATGCCGTCCGTATAGGCGAGAAGCAGGTCGCCGGAGTGAAGCAGGAGCGAATCCTCTTCGTAGCAGGCGTCAGGAAGCAAGCCGACCACTGGGCCGCCCGTTTCGAGGCGCAGGTGTTGATAGCCGCCGTCTGGCGAGGGGCGGATCAGCGCGGGAGCGTTGTGACCGGCGTTCACATACTGCAGGCGGCAAGTGGCGGGATCATAGATGCCGAGAAAGAACGTGGCGTAGCGATTTACGGCGGAAGCTTCGTAAATGAGGCGATTCATGTTGCGCATGAGCGTCGTAAGATCGCCGGAAGCATCGAGCGTCAGGGTGCGCAAACAGGCGCGTAGGCTGGACATCAGCAGGGCAGCCGAGATGCCTTTGCCTGAGACGTCGCCGATCGCGAGGCCGAGGCGACCGTCACCGGTATCGAAGACATCGTAATAGTCGCCGCCCACGCCGAAGACGGTGCGGCACGTGCCGGCCAGAGTGACGCCGGGGATGGCGGGAAATTGCTGTGGGAATAAGCGTTCCTGAACCTCACGAGCGATCTCCATTTCGCGAGCTGCGCTCGCGCGCTCGATGGCCGCCTGCGCCAACGAGACCGCAGTTTCGCTGAGTTCGAGTCCCAAGCCAGTTTGCACGCCCACCGATTCGAGCAGACGCAGATCGGAAGGAGTGTACGGTGCTTCGGAACGTTTCGGACCGAGCGCCATCGCGCCCAACAATTGCGTGCGGCCAGACAAGGGAAGCAGCAATTCGGGTGAATCCGGTTCGGGCGTCCGGCCGTCATTCGCGCTATTGAAGATCGGTTTCGATGAGCGGCCATGGTCGAGCATGCGTAATGGCGTAACAAGCTCCGGCCCGATCGCGTAAGCGGGTGTGAACCGGCCGTTGCTGCGCAACAAAACCGTGAGCTGGTCGATATGCAGGACATCGGAGATCCGGTGCGAAACCGTCCGGATCAATTCTGCCGGTTCTGAAATCGTTTGCGCAGTTTTGGCGAGTTGGCTCAGCGTCACTTCGGCATCGTACGCTTCGCGAAAGAACTTTCGATCGATCCACTGCTGCATCAGGTCGGTGAGCGACCTCTTCTTGAGGAACAGAAAGCCGAACAGGAGGAGTACGGCGCTCCAGAAGGCGGTTGTCAGCGGGTCGTGAGGGTGGCTGAAAAGAGGAACCGCGACAAACCAGATAAGAGCCGCGATCCCGGCAATCCGGAAGACTTTCACCGTAGTACTGGCCAGCACGTATTTGCTGCCCATGCGCAAGAGGATGCTCACGTCCATGGCGCGCTGGACGATTACGACATAGGCGAGCGTTAGCGGAAAGAAGAGCATTAGGACGATCGAGAGGAAAAGGAGCCATCGGACGTCGTTCGGGCCGGCGATTCCCAAGTAGGGCAATAATCCCCAGATGATAAGAATGCTGCCGAGGCCCACAACGGAGCCCGCCAGCAAGACTTGAAGGCGGCGTCGAGCGTCCGGGGAAGAAGCGGTTCGCAACTTGTCGAGCAGCAGAACCCAGTACAGTGCAATGTAGAAAATCGCAGACCACACGAAGACCGGGTTCAAGAATCGGTCGATAGCATCGACGCGCGGCAGCAGAGAAATGTCATACCAAACGTTGTATTCCGAAATGAAGGCAGCAAGCACGCTCGCTCCGGTCAATGCGATAACCAGCCACTTCAGCCAGGGAAGCCATTTATCGAGGCGCGATCGCTCCGGAAAAAGCAAGCCGAGAAGAAACAAAGCGGGCGGCGCAACGAATAGAGTCGCGAGGTGCCAATAAAGTCGAAGGCCCAGCCAGGCTGGAATCCACCAGCGAAACGCCCCGGGATTGAACGATTGCGGAAAGGTCAGAAGAACCAGGAGGAACCAGGCGTTAGGATCGAACGGGCGCGCAAATGCAACCCAAACGCCCAGCCCCACGCAGAAAAGAGGAACTACGAGCACAACGATCAGGACAAAAATATGGTCCGGCAGCGTGGTCCTGACTGGCGGGTCCTCCACTGACCAGCCCTTCGGATATCCCTCGAGAGCGATCGTGGCGGTGAGTGTGGTCCCGTTTTGTTTGCGAGCGGTAACAGTAACGGTGTCACCCGGGCGGGAGTACCAGCGAATGCGTTGCCACAACGCCATTCCGGTACAGGGCAATCGGTTGATAGCAAGGACAGTGTCGCCAGTAGCTAGTCCGGCATGTGTGGCCGCCGCCGCAGGACTCGCGATCAGATTCCCATAGAGTTGAAAAGGCGCTTGTACCTGGTTGCGGAGATTGAAGTTACCAATGATCGTTGAGATCGAATTTACGACTTCGTATGTGCCCGCGATGCCGGCATATAGGAACAGCAGCGCGTAAAGGATACGGGTTCTGGCAGCTTTGGTAGTCGGACGGTTGGGCGCTGATGGACCGGTTTTCACGTCTAACACTAATCAACATTAGATCGTATAACCGTAAATTGCCCAAACCAAGGGTTTGCGCAATAAATCAGTGCCGATCCTGGTTCCTCTATTTCCGGGTTGCAGAATCCTATTGCACAACGGATTCGGGAAGCAGGTCAATTGTCAAGTACTTAAGCGGCAGGACACTACTGTAACGCTTTCCGATATAATCGCCATTGCAACGCCCCCTTGCTACTTCACTCATCTTCACAATTGCAATCTTGAATATCGGCCTCGTTACCGTGGTGGCGCAGACGCAGCCACGGCGGCCAGTGAGTCCGCCCGCCCCACTTCCTACCCCGCCGCTTGGCACGCCGGGGTCAGCGCCTGAACCCGTATTGCTACCGCCGTCTCTACCCTCATCTCAACCTCCGTCTCTCACCACCTCGCCAGCGCCATCACCCGCGGTTACGGCCGCCACGGCGCAACAATTTCCCGCTCCTCCCGCGATCGAGCATATTTCGAAAACCGAACACGCCATCGCGATCGATGGCGGCGCCATTCGCTATACCGCGACTGCGGGAACGCTGGTTTTGAAGCGGGAGGACGAGAAGCCGCTGGCCAGTATTTTCTTCGTCGCCTACACGCGAAACGATGTCGCGGACAAATCGACGTGGCCCGTGACATTCACGTTTAACGGCGGTCCCGGCTCCTCCTCGGTGTGGCTGCACATGGGCGCTCTGGGCCCGAAACGGGTCTTAATGGCGAATCCCGATGGCGAGCAACCCGCGCCGCCTTATCGCTTGATCGACAACGACCAAACGGCGCTCTCTTTCACGGATCTCGTTTTCATTGACCCCGTGACCACCGGCTTCAGCCGCCACGCTCCCGGCGAGAATCCCGCGCAGTTCCACAGCGTCGAAGGAGATTTGGAGTCGGTCGCGGACTTTATCCGCCTCTACACCACGCGTTTCGAGCGATGGACCTCGCCGAAGTTTCTGGCCGGCGAGAGCTATGGCACCACGCGCGCGGCGGGGATGTCGCAAGTGCTGTTGCAACGTGGCATTTATTTGAACGGAATCACGCTCCTCTCGTCCGTCCTGAATTTCCAGACCGTGAATTTCGCGCCCGGAAACGATCTGCCGTATATCGTCTTCCTGCCGACCTATACAGCCGCCGCGTGGTATCACAAAAAGCTTGCATCGGATCTATCGGGCGACTTGCAAAAGGCTATCGACGAAGCGCGGCGGTTCGCCGGCAACGAGTACGCGCTTGCGTTAATGAAAGGCGCCGGCATCACCGCTCAGGAACGTTCGGACATCGCGCAACGGTTAGCGCGGTTGACCGGCCTGTCGCGGCGCTTCATCGAGGAATCCAATTTGCGTGTCTCGATGAGCCGGTTCTCAAAAGAGCTGCTTCGCGACCAGAACCGGACGATCGGACGCTACGATAGCCGGCTGAAGGGAATCGATCTCGACGCCGCCGGCGAACGGGCCGAATACGATCCAAGCTATGCGGCCGTTCAAGGCGTCTACACGGCTACCTTCAACGCCTATGTGCGCGAAGAGCTAAAGTACTCAACCGACTTACCGTACGAAATTCTTACTTCAAAAGTGCGGCCCTGGAGTTATTCGCAGTTCCAGAATCAGTACTTGAACGTCGCCGAGCCCATGCGGCAGACGCTCACGCAGAACCCCGCCATGCGCGTCCTGGTCGGCGCGGGATATTACGACCTGGCGACACCGTTTTTCGCCGCCGAGTACACGGTCAATCACCTGGAACTGGATCCAACCCTGCGCGATCATGTAGGCGTTTACTATTGCGACGCGGGCCACATGCTGTACATGAAAAAGGCTTGTCTCGATTCGTTTCATCAAGCCATGTCCGCCATGTACGCTTCGGCTTTGCGATAGCAATCAGGCGGAAGATTTTTTTGTCCCGGGATAGATTATGACGACCTCTTGACCGTTCCGCTCCAACATTCCCGCCAGCGATTCCTGGCGTGTGCGCCAGAACCGCTTCCGCAATGCAATCACGATCAGGGATCGCGCGCGGAGCAGCTTGGCCCAGGTTGACTGGGGATCGCGAACCAGATAAATCTCGCCGTGCGCAAGCGCGCTCGACACCAGGCTGCGCAAGGTTTTCTCCAAATGGTCTGGGCGGACGGGCGGGTCATTGAGGTCTAGAGCGATCGGTACCGTTTGCACCGCTACCACGCGTATCCGCACGTTCAAATTCCGGACCAGGCGATCCGCTTCGTCTAGAGCGGCTTGCGTGAGTTCGAGAGTGGTGAAGGGTACGACAATGTCTAGCGTTCTTTTCGTCGTCTCGGGTTCGTGCACCGGGACGAGGAACGTGTTTTCTTGGGATACTGTCTTTGCCGGAATCATAATTGGCTCCTTGTGTCCGCCGGGCAAGACCTCGTGCCTGTAAGGCCTGTCCCGGCCCTTACTAATTCAAGCGTATGCGTGGCTTGCTAAGGAAGTCCTTAGGGGCCGCTAAAGATTTTCTAAAGCAGGCCCGGGTATCTGCAACCGATCGTGCTGCAAAAGAAATTCCAATGGCGTGGTGGCGAGAGTGGTGTGGTGCAGCTAGCAATAGGGCTGGTTCTGTTACCGATGATGCTAGCGGCGCAAGAGCCGGCACGATGCACGTTCATCGGAAGAATGCTCCGGTCCCGGATCTTACACGAGACGACTTCATCCTCACGGATCGCGGGAAGCGGCAGACGATTATTACATTGCGGTGGAGTCCGCCAAAGTCCTTCGGGTTAAGGACCGGCCTACGCGAAGCGCCAGCTAATTAATTCCGGCTCGTCAGAAGAAATCGTGGGTTGATTCCGGCTCGGGCAGCTTGCCAAGTGAGTGATAGAGGGCGAGTTCGAGGACACGGAATGTTCGAAAGCCATAGGATTTTCTCATGGTGACTTTGGCTTTA
>JALYXS010000293.1 GCA_030946965.1 Acidobacteriota bacterium | reverse complement strand
CGCTCACCGGGCGCCGTAGCTGGGGACCAGAAGCGGGTTGCCACTCCGGCACAGGCGCTTCACGATGGCGCGGACTACCTCGTCATCGGACGCCAGGTCACGCGCGCGCCCGACCCGGTCCAAGCCGTCCGCGCTATTCGCGAAGAAATCGCCGCCGCGCGATGAGCGTTGAACACCTTATCGCGCAATACGGCTACATTATGATTTTCGGGCTGCTGATGCTCGGCATTGTCGGCCCGCTGATCCCGGACGAAACCATCCTCGTTTTCGCCGGGATTCTGGTGCATAAAGGGCAACTGCAGTTCGTCCCGGTCGTCGCCGTGGCTTACGCGGGCAGCGTTTGCGGGATCACCCTCAGTTACACGCTCGGCCGCACCGGCGTGCTGCTCTTGATGCATAAATTCCGGCCGTTGCGGAGTTTTGGGGCGAAACATCTGGCGCAAGTTCACGACTGGTTTGAGCGATTCGGCCGCTGGACGTTGTTCTTTGGCTACTTCGTCGCGGGTGTCCGGCACGTCACCGCCGTGGTGGCCGGGACGTCCAAACTGAGTGTTCCAGTATTCGCTTTATATGCGTACACGGGCGGCCTGGTTTGGGTCGTTTGCTTCGTTTCGATTGGCTATTTTGTAGGGGATGAATGGTCGCGTGTTTCGCGTCAGGTGGATCGCGGCGTGCTCATCGCCGCCGTTGCGATAGCGGGCGCGATCGGCTTGTGGTTCCATATTCGCCGCAAGCGGAAGTCTCGTAATGGATGACCCGGTCCGTTTTCCAATACGAATTCCAATTAACGATGTGTTCGACCTGCACACGGTTCCGCCTCGCGACGTGGAGGCAGTGGTCGAGGAGTATTTGGAAGAAGCTCATAAGCTGGGACTGAAAGCGCTGCGCGTGATTCACGGCCGCGGAATAGGACTGCAGCGGGAGACTGTCCGCCGGGTTCTGTCGCGCACGGCCTTCGTGGCGGACTACCGCGATGCGCCAGCCGAGGCGGGCGGGTGGGGCGCGACGATGATCACGTTATTTTGACCCTAGATTCCCCAGGAATTTTGACCCGAGATTCCCCAGGATCGTCTCGACATAGTGCATCGTCTCCGGGATTTGAGGAATGCCATTCGCGGCATCCACGCGCGCCGGGCCGGCGTTATAGGCGCCCAGAACGCGGTTGAGATCTCCCGCATACCGATCCATCAAACGCCTTAGGAGCCGTGCGCCGCCTTCGACGTTTTCTTGAGGATCGAACGGATCGTGAATTCCGAGGTCGTCCGCCGTCGCGGGCATTAGTTGCATTAATCCCAACGCGCCTTTAGGCGAGACGGCGCAAGGGTAAAAGGCGGACTCCTGCCGGATGACGGCGTGCAGCAGATTCGGGGAGAGGCCCTGCTTTGCGGCCGCATCCTCTATCAACGGCTCGATCGTGGAGCTTGGCACCGGATCGCAATCGAAGGCGGGAGCCGCGATTGGGTTGGACGCAACCGTAGATTCCAACACGAAGAACGCGCCGGGACGGGCGGGAGCGGCGTGGGCCTGGTTCAGAAGCGACGCCTGCTGGACGGCGATGGACGCTTGCTGCCTGGCGACCGAGGCCTCAAACGCGCTTGCGGAGGCGGATTGCGCTTCGAGTCCGCGAAGGAAGATCGTGGCGAGGATGAGACTCAATCGCATCTTAAGGATATAGATCGAGTGAAACACCTGAATTCTTTACCGCCAGGCTAAATAATCGGCTAGAAACTTTCGAACCATGCCCGATGAGTCTTTCAGAAAGGGAAAATCCCTTTCCGGAGATTTACATATGGATATTTCCCCTGTTATCACGACGGGCCAAGCCATTGCGCCGGTTCTGGCCCCCATACCGGCCGCGCAAGCCGCCGAAAATCGTCAATTGATTCAAACCGTCAAGGCGCTTAATGCAAGCCAATTCTTCGGCGAGAACCGGGAATCCACTTTCTCCGTAGACCGCGCCACCCGCCGGCCCATCATTCGTATCGTCGACACAAAAACCAACGAGGTTGTGGAGCAACTGCCAGCGGAGTATCTGTTGCAACTGGCGCGGGACGCCGATTCGCGCGGAAAGTAGTTAAAATCCGGCCTATCGCGTCCGATAAGAATTTTGAGAGACATGAAAATGAATCAACGGCTTGCCGCTTACCTGGAACAGAGAATCCTCTCCGCCGATCCGGTGGAACTGATCCGCATACTTTACCAGCACGGGCTAAGTGAAGTCCGGGAAGCCCGGCGCCATCTTGAGGCCGGGGATATCGAGGCGCGCTCCAAATCGATTTCTAAATCTTTTGAGATTTTATGCGAACTCAGCCGGTCGCTCGATA
>JALYXS010000267.1 GCA_030946965.1 Acidobacteriota bacterium | reverse complement strand
GGCGTAAATGCCTTCGCCCAACGAACGTTCTGTTCGATGAATTCCAGTTTCGGCATTCCCGCGACCGCGAGCGAAACCGGCAGCGACAGCGAATACTCGAGCAGCTTTTGCGGCTCGACCTGTCCAGCCAATCCGTCCTGCGCGAAAACTTTCATCGCGATCACGCCGATCTTCTTGCGGTTAGCAACCGGCAGCGCAACGGTTTGGAAACTGGGCTTCATCGCCTCATTGATCGCCATTCCATGCGCGCCATCCTTCATTCCAACCAGCGCGGCGTTCAGCGCCATTTGCGTGCAATCGAAATCGTGCCGTTCGAGCGCGGTCGCGAGCACCGTGGGGTCCGTATGGCTGGTGATTCCAATGAACCGCGTGACCTTCTGGTCGCGCAGTTTCAGCAGCGTGTTCAGCACGCCGTCGGGTGCTTCGATGCTTTTGAGATCGTCCTCGCCGGCCAGCGAGTGAATGTGGATCAGATCCACGTGATCCGTCTGTAAGCGCTTGAGGCTGCCTTCGAGAATGCGCATCGCCTCTTCGCCGGGCCGTTTATTGATCTTGGTGGCGAGGAAGATTCCTTTACGCCGATCCTTCATCACCTTGCCCACGCGGGTTTCGCTTAGGCCGTTGCCATAGCCGTAAGCGGTGTCCATGTAAGTGATGCCGAGGTCGAACGCGCGGTTCAGGGCTTCGAGCGCTTTGTCCTCGTCCTTATACATGAGGAAGCGGCTGCCGCCTCCCATTGCCAGGATTGATACACGCGCGCCGGTTTTTCCAAGCGTGCGCTTCGGAAGCGTATTGGAGGTGCTGGAATCCTCCGCCGCGATTCCCGAACTGGCGGCTAAAGTGCCGATTGCGGTGGTTCCGAGAAAGCGTCTGCGAGAAATGCTCATGGAATCCTCCTTCCCCGAATTCAGATTATCTTTATTTGTTAATCGGCGCAATTAGCCTAAAATCGAAGCCCGACCAGGAACTCGAACTGGTTTTGGTTAGAGATGTCGCGAAAGCTGGCCGAGCTTTGGCGCGTGTAGCGTAATCCGGGTGTCAGCCGGACAAAAGGCGCCTTCAAATCCAGCCCCGCTCCCAGGATTAAGCCCGCGCTTGAATTCTGCAATAAATCGCCCGGACTGTGCACGGACGAAACCGCTTGCGAAATGCCGCTGATGTGGTCGAAGGAAGCGCCAGCTTCGACGAACGGCTTGATCAGCGGTGTTCCCAGGCGGTATTGGAGCAGGATCGGGAAGCGCCATTGGGATCCGCTGGCGGAAAACACTCCAAACGGGTTAGTTGTCCGAAAGTCGAGCGGGCGATACAACGCGTCGGCCTCAATGCCGATCCCGAAGGGCAGTAGAAGTTGGATCGTCGGCCCGATCGTGTAGCGGCTGCCGGTCTGGTTCGAGACGAGGTCCGTGACTGGCGCGCCACCGATCACTCCGTAAGAAAGATGCTGGGCGAAAACTGCCGAGGCGAATAAGAAAGGAGCGGGGAGCCGGTGCATCCAACACGATTCTATCGCAAGCCCCAAGCCGCCTAAAGACTGGGTGGAAACGGCCGATTGTATTGCTGGGCACGCGCCCCCGGGTTTCCACGTGATTTCGATCAAGAAGCTAATCCACCTGCAACAGGACGATCTTGCGACATCCCTGCTCAGGGCCATGCTGCTCCTCCTGGAGGCCAATGCGCTCCATGCTGTCGACTATGATCCGCCGGAATGTGAATCTTACCAGGCGGCTATTCGCGGCATCGAGTTGGAACTGGAACACTCGACAGCGGCCGCCGACGTGTTGGTTTTAGCTGGAGAAGCCATCGGCTGCACGCAAACGTATAACCGGAACGTGGAGAAGTTCATGCACGGACACAGTTCCGAGATGCGGTCGATCATCGGCGTGATGACAAAAGCCTTGCTGAAGATGTCCGACAGCGGGGAAATCGCCGCGTCACATCTCCGGGAATTCGAAAACAAGCTGGCGAAAACGTCGCAACTGGACGATATTCGCATCATTAAAACGCAAATCGCGGAGGCGGTGCAGGGAATCTGCGACGAGGCGGCCCGTCAGGAGCGGCGCAGTTACGAGGTCAAGACGGACGTGGAACAGATTCGAATCCCGCCACTCTCCACGTCACAACAGCGGGTTGGGCCGTACCCGACGGCGGATGCCGACGAGCCCGGACGCCTCGCGGCGGAACAGTACGTCCGCTCGAAGGCGGCTGCCGGGAACCACGTCTATGTGCTCGTCCTATGTCTTGAGCGCCTTGAAGCGATCAACGCGCGATTCGGCTCCGCAACGCGGACGCAACTGTTGCAATTGTTTGACAAAAATGTTGCGCGTCGTTTAGCCGAGCGTCAGCAGGGTGACAGGTTATTTCACTGGAGAGGTCCCTGTTTTGCGGCGGTGATGGAGAGGGAAGCCGATATTCATGCCGTGCGGGCCGATGCGTTCAAGATTGCCTCGGGCAAGCTTGAGCACATCGTGGATATTGGGGATCGATCGGTGCTGTTGCCGCTTACCGCGCGATCGGCTCTCATCCCCGTGCTGAACGGATCCGATGCGGAGGGTTTCCCATCCAAGATGGAGGCCTTTATGCTTGAGCGCCCGAAACAAAATGTCTTGGCGGCGGGCGAGCGCCAACTTACACCGATTTTGTAACCTCCCGGCCGATTGATCGGCGTTCGTGCCACTCTGTTATTTCGATGGGTTCCTTGAGGACGCCTCATCGAATCTGGCGGCAGCCTCGTCGCAAGAGCGCGCGACGGGCGCATGGCGGATTTTATCGTCGTAATGTTGTCACCGGATTCCGTGCCGAATAGGTGGGTACGGGGGCAATGAGAAAAGGCGTTCATCGCCGACCCGGCCGAAGAAACCGTAAAAATCGCCTTTCTCCTCCGCGCCGAGTGCCAGTTTCCCCCAATATCGCGTCGGCAAGCGTTCTTTCAGGACCGGCGAGCCCTGAACCGCTGGATTCGAACCGGGAGCTGATCGCGGCGTTCCCGCTCATCTGGAAGCTCGGGCCGCGGCGTTGGCGGACCGGCCGGGCACGGCCATCAGCGAACTCGCAAACGACTTCGTCGAGCATTCCTCCGGCGATTTCGACGCGGTGCTTTGGCTTCGATGCGGCGATCGTTCGCTCGTGCAATTGGCCGGCGATCTCGGCTGTCAACGCGGGCTGCGTTTCGAGGGAGAGCCGCTCGCGAATGCTCGGCGCGTTCGCTCCTTTTGGCGACGAGCGCCGGCCGCTGATCGTGCTGGAAGACGCGCATACGCCTGAAGCGGCGGCACTCGTATGCGCGGGCAGAAGTTCGACACTGCTGACCGATGCGCCGGTCCGGGAGTACGAGCCCGCGGGTCCAGAGGGAATTCAGCGGGCCTTTGCGGTCGCGCTCGAAGCGTTTGAAATGGAGGCTCTTTATCCAGCGGCCCGAGGCCGTGGCGACTACCGGATTGTCGAGGAAGCCGCGCGCGAACAGATCTGGATTTTAGAGCAGTGGGACCGCCTGGAAGACGCGGACAATCTTCGCGGCCACGCCGGCGCGCGCCATGCGAGACAGTTAGCATTCGAGTTTCGCTAGAACGATCGATACTTAAACGATCCATAATTGTGAGCCGTTGCATAATCAGTCTCAGTGACTGTTTGTTATCTCGATGCGTTCTCCGGTCTGAGTGGAGACATGCTGGTGGGCGCACTCGCCGACGCGGGGGCCGATCCACGCGCCATCACGCGAGCCCTCGATGCCTTGGAAACCGGGGCGGCGTTTTCGTTTGAGCGCGTTACACGCCGGGAAATCGGAGCGCTGAAGTTCCACGTTACGCCCCACGTTACGCCCCACGTTGCGGTTGAGAGGACGCAAAAACACCGGCACCTGAGCGGCATTCTCAAGATGATCGATGGGGCCCCGCTGCCCGATCGCGTCAAGCGGAATGCGTCGGCCGTGTTTCAGCGTCTAGGGGAAGTGGAAGCGGCGGTTCACCAGACCCCCATCGAGAAGGTCCATTTCCACGAGGTGGGAGCGGTGGATTCGATCGCCGACATTGTAGGCGCCTGCCTCGCTTTAGATCTGCTTGGCGTCGATTCCGTAGTCAGTTCGCCGGTGAATGTCGGCGGGGGAACGGTGAACACGGAGCATGGCGTGCTGCCGGTGCCCGCTCCGGCCACGGCGTCCCTGCTGCGAAACAAGCCTATTTATTCGCGCGGTCCGGCCATCGAGCTCACCACGCCCACCGGCGCGGCGGTTGCCGTCGCGCTCGCAACGGAATTCGGCGCGATGCCCGCGATGAGCATCCGCCAGATCGGATACGGCGCGGGGACCAAGGATTTCCGCGAGCACCCGAATGTGCTGCGCGTGTTGATCGGAGAAA
>JALYXS010000245.1 GCA_030946965.1 Acidobacteriota bacterium | reverse complement strand
CCTTGATCCAGGCGAAGCCGCTCAAGGCCGTCTCGTTTACCGGATCGTGCGAGATCGGCAACTGGCTTCACGGGGAAGCTTCGAAACGGAGCTTGCGTATCCAGCTTGAAATGGGCGGCAAGAATCCAACCATCGTTCTCGCGGATGCGGATTTTAATTCGGCGGTTGAGAATGTGGTCAACGCATCGTTCTTTTCAACTGGCCAGAAATGCACGGCGACCAGCCGCGCGATCGTCGAAGATCCGATCTACGACAAGTTTCTCGCCGCCTTAGTTGAGCGCACGCGCAAATTGAAAGTGGGCGACGGCATGCAGCCGGGCATCGAGATGGGTCCGTTGGTCGATCAAGGCGGGCTCGATACGGTGATGAAGTACATCGATATTGGAACCAAAGAGGGGGGCGCGCCCAAATGCGGCGGAAATCGGCTGAATGGCGACGGATACAAGAAGGGCTACTTCATCGAACCCACGGTTTTCGCCGATGTCACGGAATCGATGACGATCGCCCGCGAAGAAATCTTCGGCCCGGTGCTGACGGTGATGCGCGCCAAAGATTTCGAGGATGCCATGCGGATTGCGAATAACATCCCGTTCGGGCTTTCGTCCTCGATTCAAACCACCAATCTGTCGCGCGCCTTCGAATATATTTACCGGGCCGAGGCCGGGCTGCTCACGGTAAATTTGCCCAGCGCGGGAGTAGAATATCAGCTTCCGTTCGGCGGGACCAAGGATTCCAGCTTCGGGCCGAAGGAACAAGGTCCGGCGGCGCTCGATTTCTATAGCGATTACAAAACGGTCTACCTCAAATACTAAATGCGTCTTGGACAGATAAGAAAAGACGGCGCCATCGTTGCCGCCGTATTTGAGGGCGAGTCCGCTCGCCCGATTCCGAGCCACACGCTCTGCGATTTGATTCGCCGGGCGGAAAGCGAATCGATGCCGTTGATCGAGTTGGCCGATCGATTGGCAAGCCGGCACACGGAAGAAGCTCAACCGATTATCCCGATTCATCCGAGCGAAGTGTGGGCGTGCGGATGCACGTACGAAACGAGCGCGAGTTTTCGGGATGCCGAACATGGGACGCGCGAAGGCATGTACGCGTATGTGTACCGGGAACCGCGGCCGGAGGTGTTCTTCAAGGGAACCGCGCGGGTTTGCGTCGGGCCGCGCAAGCCGATTGGCATCCGGTCCGATTCAAAGTTCACCGCGCCGGAGCCGGAGTTGGCGCTGATCTTGGGAAGCAACGGCAAGATTCTGGGTTATACCCTGGCGAACGACGTTTCGGCCTGGGACATTGAGCGCGAGAATGTGTTGTATCTGGCGCAATCGAAAATCTACGATGCCTCCTGCGCTTTGGGGCCAATAATCGTAACGCCCGACGAGTTGAAAGATCCCTACGCGCTGCAGATGACCTGCACGATTACACGCGGCGGCAAGACGCGCTTCGAGGGGTCCGTTTCGACCGCTAAGCTGCATCGGAAGTTGGAGACACTAGTGGAATATTTGCTGCGATCGAATCAGGCGCCATTAGGTTCCGTGCTGCTTACGGGCACTGGAATAATCGTGACCGAGCAGGATGCGCTCGCGCCTGGCGATATCGTAACAATCAAGATTCCGGAGATTGGGGAACTATCGAATCCAGCCGAGGTGAAGTAAGGGTCAAACTTGATCCTACGTTGGCGATTCAGCTTCGAAAGGTGTATACTTATTACCGAGTATACACACTGATGCGGACGAACATCGTGATTGACGATAAGCTGATGCGGGATGCGCTTCGGGCAACCGGCCTGGAGACCAAGCGCGCGGCCGTGGAACACGGTCTGCGTACCTTGTTACGTCTGGCGAAACAGGCGAAGATCCGCCGGTTCCGCGGCAAACTGGACTGGCAAGGCGATCTCAACGCGATGCGGAGCGATCGTTGATTCTGGTCGATTCCAGTGTGTGGATCGACTACTTCAAGGGAGCGATAACCGCTCAGACCGAGATGCTCGACAGGCTGCTTGGACACGAGCCTTTAGCAATCGGCGACTTAATTCTGACGGAGGTTCTGCAAGGTTTCGCCGGGGACCGGGACTTCCACGAAGCCAGGGAAATGCTGACTTCGCTCCTGGTCGTGGAGTTGGGCGGACGAGAAATCGCGATTCAAGCGGCGAAGAACTTCCGAGCGCTTCGCAACGTCGGCGTGACCGTTCGCAAAACCATCGGCACGGTTATCGCTACCCGCTGTATCGAGAGCGGCTATGACTTACTGCATAGCGACAGGGATTTCGAGCCGTTCGCCAGGCACCTAGGGCTGTGCGTGGTGGTCTGAGAGCTTGGCATTTCTACCGCTCCGCCGCCGAACGGTGCGCCAATTCGCCAATCACCGGAAGCGAGTATGCCTCTTCATGGCTAGCCTTTATGATCATAAAAATCCAAAGGCCGATAATTATCCCCTGAAGCAGCCGGTCGACTCGAAAGAAAACGGGATTGGGCATTCCAACGAATATTGGACGAACCGCCCATTCGACGAAAAGCCAAGCCGCAAAAAGATAGAGACCCTGGAAGGCGTGGAACCGAACCGCGCCATCGGTGCGGAATTTCCGGGAAGCCAGCACGATTACGGCTGCAATCCACCCAACCGTGGGAATATAGCAAAGAACCGACGCCAACCGCGGCGAAATGCCGGCCAACGGATCGGCGCGAGGACCGCTCGCGCCGGAAGCCGCGCCAATCGGCTGCGGGCCGCCGCATTTCGCGCAGAAAAGGTCCCGCTCATGCGCCACGGTCCCGCAATTGCTGCAAAAAGGCATACCAATATCTCTTACGTTACGCCAACGTGAATTGTTCCGGCAACGCAGGGTTGAAATGATGGGCTATTGTGATACGATTTCGCCATGATCCTTCGCTCTATTGCCGCATTTCTATTTTCCGGTGCATTGGTTATGGCCGCTCCCAAGGCGATGGATGTGTATTTCATCGACGTTGAAGGCGGCCAGGCGACTTTCTTTGTTTCTCCTTCAGGACAATCCTTGCTGGTCGATACCGGCTGGTCGGGCAACAATAGCAGGGATGCGGATCGCATCGCGGCCGTTGCCAAACTGGCGGGCGTGAAGCAGATCGATTATCTGCTCATCACCCATTTCCACGAGGACCACGTCGGAGGCGTGCCACAGCTTGCCCAAAAGTTGCCGATAAAGACCTTCGTCGATCACGGGTCCTCCGTCGAAAGCGGAGCCGCGCCGGACAAATTATTTTCTGCATACACGGCCGTTCGCGACCAGGCCAAGCACATTGTCGTGAAACCTGGCGACAAAGTTCCCATCGAGGGGATCGATTGGGAAATTTTGACGGCGGCGGGCGATGAGATCGTCGATCCTCTTCCCGGCGCGGGAAAACCGAATCCCTTCTGCGACGGCACGAAGCTGCGGTCAGAGGACAAGAGCGAGAATGCGCGCTCGGTCGGCAGCCTGATCGCTTTCGGCAAGTTCCGGATGATCGATCTCGGCGACCTGACATGGAACAAAGAGTTTGAGCTGATGTGCCCGAATAACCGGATTGGCACGGTGGATGTTTATTTAACGACGCACCACGGCATGAACATGTCAGGTCCCGCGGCGATCGTGCATGCGCTTCATCCGAAGGTCGCGATCATGAATAATGGCGCGCGGAAAGGCGGCACGCCGGAAGCGTGGCAGGCGGTCAAGAGTTCGCCCGGTCTTGAGGATATCTGGCAGGTTCATTATGCTGTCGCGGGCGGCGAGGCGAACAACGTCTCCGAGAAGATGATTGCGAATCCTTCCGAGTCCCCCGATTCGGGGAACTGGATCAAGCTCTCGGCGCAGGCGGATGGAAAGTTTACGGTGACGAACGGGCGAAACGGGTTCAGCAAATCGTACTAAATCAACGGCCGGAAGAGCCGAATCCGCCAGTCCCCCGCTGGGATACAGCCAGATCCGTTTCTTCCCACTCGACCGTTTCGTAGCGCGCCACTACCATTTGCGCGATGCGGTCGCCGGGATGAATTTCGTATGGCTCCTTTCCCAGGTTTAAAAGAATGACGCGAATTTCGCCGCGATAACCGGGATCGATCGTGGCCGGGCTATTTGGCATCGTGATGGCGTGTCGCAACGCCAAGCCACTGCGGGGGCGAACCTGGGCTTCGTAGCCGGGCGGCAATTCAATCGCAATACCGGTTGGAACCTGGCGCGGAATGCCGGGCGAGAGCGTCACTCGCTCGATTGATCGTAGATCGAGACCGGCATCCTCGGACGGGCCGTGCGCATATTCGGGCGGGCTCGCCGCCGGCGATAACCGCTGCAATTTGACGATCAAGCTACTAACTGCTTCACCACAGTGCCGTGGACGTCGGTCAACCGGAAGTCGCGCCCCTGGAACTTGTACGTCAATTTTGTGTGGTCGAACCCAAGCAATTGCAGCATGGTGGCGTGCAGATCGTGCACATGCACTTTATCTTTGGTCACGTTGAAACCGAGATCGTCGCTCTCGCCGATCGTTATGCCCGGCTGGATGCCGCCGCCCGCCATCCACATCGTGAACGCGTTCGGATGATGGTCTCGCCCATCGCTGCCGCCCTGCGCCATCGGCGTGCGCCCGAACTCGCCTCCCCAAACCACCAAGGTATCTTTCAGCATCCCGCGTTGCTTCAAATCCTGAATCAAAGCGGCGGCAGCTTGGTCCGTGTCGAGGCAGTTCTGCTTAATATCCTTAACCAGCGCGTTGTGCTGATCCCACGCCTCGTGATACAACTGCACAAATCGGACGCCGCGCTCCACTAGCC
>JALYXS010000236.1 GCA_030946965.1 Acidobacteriota bacterium | reverse complement strand
TGTGGAACCATTCCCATTGTTACCGGCGACATGCACAAACCGTGATTTCCAGTGGGGGGAGCACAAGGCTTCCAGAAGAACAGTGATGTTCTCCAGCCCGAACTTTGCGGTCTTCAGCTCATTGCCGAGCGAATACAAGAACCGTACGGAATCTGGATAGTTCACCGTCTTTCACTGCGTTGGCGGGCCGGCAAAGAAGCTCAAAGCCTGAGCGATGTAGCTCTTCAACTCCCCGCGCGGCACCACGGCATCCAACATTCCGTGCTTTACCAGAAACTCGCTCCGCTGGAAACCTTCGGGCAGCTTTTGCCGGATGGTCTGTTCGATGACGCGCGGCCCGGCAAAGCCGATCAGCGCTCCGGGTTCGGCAATATTCAAATCCCCCAGCATCGCCAGGCTGGCCGTAACGCCGCCTGTAGTCGGATCCGTGAGCACGCTGATGTACGAGATTCGCGCTTCATCCAAACGCATCAGGGCCGCCGAAATTTTCGCCATCTGCATCAAGCTGATCGCGCCTTCCTGCATGCGCGCGCCGCCCGATGCCGAAACGATGATCATCGGCGCGCGATCGGCAATCGAGCGCTCGATCGAGCGCGTGATCTTCTCGCCCATCACGCAGCCCATGCTGCCGCCAATAAATTTCGGCTCCATGGCGCAGATATGAACTTTGCGACCGGCGAGCGTCCCGCTCCCCGATACCAGCGCGTCGTTGAGCGACGTGGCGGCTTGCATCGCCGTGAGCCGGTCGCGATAGGATTTCTGATCGACGAAGTTCAGTGGATCGGACGACGCCAGAGCTTCATCGTGCTGCTCAAAACTGCCCGGGTCCAACAGAAGGAGCAAGCGGGCGCGCGCGTCAATGCGGAAATGCGCGCCGCACTTGGGGCAGACATTCTGCGTTGTTTCGAGGTCTTTCTTCCAGATGATTTCGCGGCAGCCGTCGCACTTTTGCCAGAGGCCTTCGGTCTTGACCGTCCGCTCGGCGGGCGTTTCCGGCTGAGCGGGTTTCTCGGGATTGGCTTCCTCTCGTTTGAACCAGGACATTTTGGAAGTTGCTTACCTAGCCTAGCGCGGGTACGGATGGCCACGCAAAATTGCGAATGCCCGGTAGATTTGCTCGGCGAGCACGGCACGGGCGAGTTCGTGTGGCAGGGTCATGCGGGAGAGAGAAAGCAACAGGTCGGCCCTGTCGCGCCAGCCCAAAGGCAGGCCTTCGTGGCCGCCGATCAGAAAGACGAGATCCCGCCCAATCATCTCCGCTTTTTCGAATAGACCCGCGAAGTCCGCGGAACTCATCTGCTTGCCCAGCGGATCGAGGAGGATTTTTTGTGCCGCCGGGTACCGGGCCCAGAGATCGAATCTTTCGGTGCGGATCTCCGACATCTGCGTTCCCGCGTAGTGCGAGGCGCGTTCGACGAAATCCTCCGCGATCCCGTTGGCGTGAATGTCGCGCGGTTTCCCGATATAAAACAGGAAAACCTTCACTCCGGGTTTGGGGACTGCGGGATCGAAACGTCTTTCGCGGTGCGCCAGAGCCTTTCCAGGTCGTAATAGGCGCGAGCCTTGGCGGAAAATACATGGATCAGAAAATCGCCATAATCCGCCAGCACCCACTCGGCTTGCTGATAGCCTTCGAGACTGATGGGCAAATCGCCGTGCGCGTGTTTGAGTTGCAGGCCGATTTCATCGCTGATGGCTTGAATCTGACGGGAATTGGAGCCCGTGCAGATGATGAAATAGTCGGTGAACGAGGTGACGCCGGTAAGGTCTAAAACCTTGATTTCAGAAGCTTGTTTGGCCTCGGCGGCGCGGACTGCCGTAAGCCATGCGTGGTGGTTCGGCGGGACAGGTTGGTTAGCTTGCGCTGCTTCTCGAATTTCGATCTGGTCCAGAAACTTCTCCCTACGAAATATCGTACTATAGAAAGACGGAATGCGAATTCGATTAGCTTTATGCAGCGGGTTACTGGCCGGAGTGATGGGCGCGCAACCCACGCCTCGAGGAGTCCCGCAAACGCGTCCCGAAGATCCCGTCGTAGCGCGCGCCAAAGCGAATGTTGAGCAGATGAAGGCACTGGTCGAGAGTGGCGCTTTACCGCGCGTGCGGCTGGCGCGAGCGGAAGAAGCCGTGGCGGACGCCCAAGACGTAGCTTTCCTTCGGCAAACCCTATACGGACAGGATCTTACAGCGGAACAGGCCGATGAAATGGTGGCCGTGGCTCAGCGGCGCTTAGAACGCCGGCGGCAGACGGCGGACGAGCAGCAAAAGCTGGTTGTCGAAGGCGTCATCTCGCGAGCGGAAATGACTACTTCACTCGAAGATGTCGATCGCGCCAACAAAGAGTACGATTGGGCCGTTTCGCGCGCCAAGCTGGTGCGGGAACTGGCCGAAATGGCGAAAGCCGAGCTGATCCTGCAGCATAACCTGGAAAATTCACCGGCGAATGCTCCCTCTTTGGCTGAACGGTATGACGGGAACGGCGTTTTCACTCCCGCGCTCTTCCAGAAAGTGGAAAATGCGTTTCAGGGCAAGTTCTCGAAATCGTTGCCCATCAGCGCCATGGGCGAGACTGCCGTTCACCGGGCCTTAGGGTTCGACCATCGCAACCGCGTGGACGTCGCCATTGTGCCGGATCAAGCGGAGGGCGTTTGGCTGCGGCATTATCTGGTGGCGAACAGGATTCCCTATTTTGCGTTTCGCGCGGCCGTCGCGCATAAGGCCACGGGCGCGCACATCCACATCGGCCCGCAGAGCACGCGAATGATCAGCGGCGGTTGACGCGTTTTTCAGACCTTCAGCACGATTTTCCCGAACTGCTCTTTATTTTCCAGCCGCTCATGCGCCTGGCGAATTTCCGCTAGCGGAAACACCCGATCGATCACCGGCTTCAGTTCGCCTCGAAATACAAATTTAAGCACTTTGTGCAGTTCGCCCATTGTGCCCATAAACGATCCCAACAACGATTGGCGTTTGCTAAAAAGAAACCGCAGATCGAGTTTGACGTCGTAGCCCGTAGTAGTTCCGCAGGTGACCAGCCTGCCATCGGGGGCGAGCGATTCGACGCTCTTCGCCCAAGTTGCCGCGCCCACGTGTTCCACCACCACATCCACTCCCCGCTTGGCTGTCAACTTCTTCACTTCGGCCGAAATATCCTGGGTATAGTGGTCGATCACATGGTCGGCGCCCAACTCTTTCGCCTTCGCCATTTTCGCTTCGCCGCCGGCGGTCGCGATCACGCGGCAGTGGAATAGCTTCGCAATCTGGACGGCCGCCGATCCCACGCCGCTCGATGCAGCAAGCACCAGAACGTCCTCGCCCGCTTGCAGCCTCGCGCGCCCTAATAGCATGTGCCAAGCCGTGACAAAGACCAGCGGCACGGCGGCGGCTTTCTCAAACGAAAGATCGTCCGGAATCTCAATGGCGCTGTATTCGGGCGCCGCGAGCAGTTCCGTATTCCCGCCCGGAACGCCGTATCCGAACATGGTGAACTTACGGCAGCGGTTGTCCCGCCCCAAAAGGCACTGCTCGCACTGCCGGCAGCTCAGGCCGGGCGAAAGCAGCACCCGCCATCCCGGTTTTACGCGCTCGCAAAGATCGCCGACCACGACCACCTCGCCCGCGATGTCGCTGCCTAAAACATGCGGCAGGGGAAACTTGATGCCCGGAATGCCGGCGCGGACGAACAGGTCCAGATGGTTCACCGAGCAGGCGCGCACGCGCAATAGAATCTGGTTGCCTTTCAATTGCGGCTCGGGTGTGTCCTCGTAAACCAGCGCTTCCGGACCGGCGTGCTGGTGAATGCGAACGGTCTTCATCAGGCCCAGTATAAGATACGGTCGAGTAAGGTGAAGTGCGCGCTTGTCGAAAACATTTTTTCCTGTTACTGTTTTCCTTACGTAAAGAAATTTCGAGGAGACGGTTATCGTTAAGTTCTGCGTGCTGGCAAGCGGCAGTTCCGGCAACTCCGCACTGGTGGCAACCAATCGAACGCGTTTGCTGATCGACGCGGGCTTGAGCCTGCGCGAGCTCGCGCGCCGTCTCGCGTCGATCGACGAACTGCCTGAAAAGATCAACGCCGTGCTGATCACGCACGAACATTCGGATCATGTCTCGGGGTTGTGCCGCCTGGCGCGCAAGTTCAAAATTCCGATCTATGTCACGCGGCTGACGGCGCCCGAAATCGATTGGGAAGCTTGCGGTCCGCATCTCGAAACATTTCAGGCGGGCGCCAGTTTCATGGTGGGCGACATTGCGGTCGATAGCTTCACGATCCCGCACGACGCCGCCGATCCGGTCGGTTTCTGTTTTCGAGCGGAGGGAATTAAAATCGGGATTGCGACCGATCTCGGCTACATCCCGGACTCGATCAAATTCCATCTACGCAGCTCGCACGCGCTGTTGCTCGAATCGAATCACGATCTCGAAATGCTAAAGGTAGGGCCTTATCCCTGGATGGTCAAACAACGGGTGATGGGGCGTAACGGGCATCTTTCGAACTCCATGGTGTGCGACTATTTGGCGGAAGAACTCGGGTGCTGCACCACGGCGTTAGTTCTGGGCCACTTGAGCGAGCACAACAACCACCCGGAATTGGTGCGGATGGGAGCGGCCGAAGCGCTGGGCCGGCGCGGGTTGGAGACGCGGCTGGTGGTGGCGCAACAGAAGCAGCCGACCGAAGTATTTCAATTTTAGTGTTTCAAATTTAGCCCATGATCCCGCGCTATACGCTTCCGGCGATGGGCCGTATCTGGAGCGACGAGAACAAGTTTCAGCAGTGGCTGGAAGTCGAGCTGGCTGCGTCGGAATCGCTCGCGGAAATCGGCGTGGTTCCCGCGGACGCGGCACTTGCGTTGCGCCAATATGCCGCGTTCGACGTGGACCGCATCCGGGAAATCGAAGACCGGGTGAAGCACGACGTGATCGCGTTTACCACGGCGGTGGCGGAGAGCATGGCGGCCGCGGGGCAAAGCGGCGCGTCGCGGTGGCTGCATTATGGCCTCACTTCGACTGACGTTGTGGATACGGCCCAAGCTCTTCAATTGAGACAGGCGTCGCGGCTCCTGGTCGAAGATCTCGAACGGCTCCGCGAGGTCCTGAAACGCCGCGCGCGGGAATTTCAGCACACCGTTCAAATCGGCCGTACACACGGCATGCACGCGGAGCCGGTTACGTTCGGCCTCAAGCTCGCCATCTGGTATGAAGAGGCAGGGCGCAATCTCGCCCGGCTCAAATTCGCCGAGGCCGATCTCCAGGTGGGCAAGCTTTCGGGAGCAGTCGGCACTTACGCGCACATCGGCCCCGAAATTGAAGAGCGCATTTGCGCCCGCCTGAATCTCACGCCCGTTCCGGTGGCCTCGCAGGTAATACAGCGCGACCGGCACGCGCACTTTCTATCTACTCTCGCGGTGATTACGGCGAGTCTCGAAAAAATCGCGCTCGAAATCCGCCATCTGCAGCGCACCGAAGTTCGGGAAGTCGAAGAATATTTTTCCGAAGGGCAGAAGGGGAGCTCGGCCATGCCCCACAAGCGGAATCCCATCGCGTGCGAACAGATCTGCGGCTTGGCGCGCGTGGTGCGCGCCAACGCGCAAGCGGGATTGGAAAACGTCGCGCTGTGGCATGAGCGGGACATTTCGCACTCCTCGGCCGAACGGGTTATCCTGCCGGATTCGACCATTCTCACTGATTACTTGCTCGATAAGACAGCGACACTCATCGAAAAGCTCCGGGTATATCCCGCGCGCATGCACCGCAATCTGGATATGACGCGCGGCCTGGTTTTCTCCGGCCAGCTCTTGCTCGACCTGGCGGCGGCCGGAATGCTCCGCGAATCCGCCTACGCGCTGGTACAGGGTCATGCCATGCGCGCCTGGGAACAGGAGAGCGATTTTCGAGCCGCAATCGAAAGCGATCCGGAAATTGCGAATCTGCTATCGACGGAGAAGCTCGCCGGGACATTCTCGCTGGAACGGCAGTTGAGCCATGTGGACACAATATTTAAACGAGTTTTCGAGAAA
>JALYXS010000222.1 GCA_030946965.1 Acidobacteriota bacterium | reverse complement strand
ATCTCGATCGGCAGATCGCGATACCCCTCATGCCGCGACAATTCCGTCAGCACCACATCCTTGCGGCCAACTAGAAGAACTTTCACCGGCAAACATTTTACCGCCCGAACAGCGCCATCCACCTCCGGTTTCGGGTGATCGTCGCTGCCCATCGCATCGACGGCAATGGTGACCATGGAAGAGGTCAGGGAGATTACTGTTCCGCTACTTCGATAACGTCCCGGCCCTTATACTGGCCGCAATAAGGGCAGACCCGGTGGGGCAACTTCTGTTCGTGGCAGTTGGGGCATTCCGAGACGCCCGTCTTCTTCAGGGCGTCATGCGCGCGGCGCTTTCCGGTGCGCGCGGCGGAGTGTCTACGTTTCGGATTCGGCATCTTACTAACCTCAAATATTTAAATTTCGCAGCGCGTTCCAGCGGTCGTCCGCCGCGGCTACCGTACAATGACAAACTGTTTCGTTGCGATTCTTTCCGCAAATGGAGCAAATTCCCTTGCAATCGTCCCCGCAAACTCGCTGCATCGGAAGCAGAAGAAGCACCTGCTCCCGCAAAATATCTTCGAGCTCCAGGCCCGCGCCCTGATAGAAACCAATCTCGGCCTCGCCTTCGTCGATCGCAATCTCTTCGAGCCCCGCAACGGCGGAGTTCGGCTCGTAAAACAGATCGAACCGCGCATTCACCGGAAAAGTGGCGAGCCCCGTCAGGCAGCGGTCGCATTCCGCTTCCATCGTAACCTCGATACGGCCTTGGATTCGGACCTCGCCATCCGTATTCGGCAGCAATTCCGCCTGCCCTGAAGCATGCAGCGGAGTGGCTTGACGCACCTCCGAATCAGCGAAGCCGATTTGCCCCGGTTTGAAGACCTCGTCAAAACGGATCTTCTTTACTTCCATCTCCTTAATGCTGAGCAACATGGCCGGGAAGTATCAGTATATCAGCGATTCCCGCGCAATGAACCTAGTGCCCTCCCGCACGTGTAGCTTAAAATAAAACCTGCCCGAAGCCAGGCCGTCTGCACTTCAAGGAAAAGCATGTTCCGTCACCTTCCACTCATCCTGAAGAACTCGTGGCGCAACCGGCGGCGCACCGCGCTTACAATTGTGAGCATAGGCGTTTCGCTCTGTTTGCTCGGCCTGATGCTGGCGATCTATCACGCCTTTTACTTTAGCGATCCCACGCCCGCGCAGGCGCTTCGCCTGGTAACGCGCAACAAAATTTCGCTCGCCAACACCATGCCGCAATCGTACCGGGAGAAAATTAAGAGCATTCCGGGCGCGCGGGAGACCATGATCGAAGATTGGTTTGGCGGCCAATATATCGACGACCGCCCCGAGCACATGTTCGCGCGTTTCGCCGTCGATACCGATCGCTTCTTCGCCGTCTATGGCGAAATCCAGATGCCGGAAGACCAGAAGAAAGCCTTTCAGGATCGCACGGCCTGTATCGTGGACCGCCGACTCGCTGACAGATTCCATCTTCATCTGGGCGACCGGATTACCCTCAAAGGCGACATCTACCCTTTCGATTTGGATCTGACTTTACGCGGGATCTTCGAGCCGTCGGTGGAGCACACCGACGTGCTGTTTTTCAATCGCGAGTATCTGGAGCAGAGCCTGCCCGAACGGCGGCGCGGGAACGCGGGGATGATCGCTACGCTGGTGGATTCGACCGGCGATGTGTCGCGCGTCGAGAAAGCGATTGACGACGAATTTCGCAACTCCACCGCGCAAACCAAAACCGAAACGGAAAGCGCCTTCGGCCTGAGCTTCGTTTCAATGTTGGGCAACGTGAAAATGTTTTTGTTAAGCATCTGCGGCGCGGTCACGTTCACGATCCTGCTGGTCTCGGCGAACACGATTGCCATGTCGGTACGCGAACGCGTGCGCGAGGTTGGCATCCTGAAAACGCTGGGTTACACGCGCGCGGCGATTCTGGGAATCATTTTGGGTGAGGCCGTTACGATTTCGGTCATCGGCGGCGTTCTGGGCGTCGCTCTCGCCATGGGTCTGGCGGGCGTGGTTCGCGCCATGCCGGCGTTCATCTATCAATTGAAGACGCTGACCATCGTGCCGCCGGTCGCGGCGCTATGCGTCGCGATCGCCGCGCTGATCGGCCTGGTGAGCGCCTTTATCCCGGCATTCAACGCCTCGCGAATTTCGATTGTCGAAGCGCTGCGCAGCACGGATTAACCGCATGGCCATCCCGATCGCCTACAACCTCAGGAACCTGATCGTTCGTAAGACTACAACGATCATGACCGCGCTCGGCATCGCGCTAACCGTCGCCGTGCTGCTCTCGATTCTCGCACTGGTAAGCGGCTTGCGCACGGCGCTGCAAAGTTCGGGCAATCCGCTGAATGTACTGGTTTTGCGGAAGGGCTCGACCGCGGAACTGACCAGCAACCTGAACCGGCAGGCCTTTCAAGACATCAAATTCAAGCCAGGGATCGCGCGCGGAAAGACGGGAGAGCCGCTGGCGTCGCTTGAAATGGTCACGGTGATCAATCTGGCGAGCGTGGACGCGCCGGACGGGAACAATGTAAACCTGCGCGGGGTATCTCCAGCGGGAATCGAGTTGCGGGACGATCTCAAAATTGACAGCGGACGCTGGTTTGAAGCGGGGAAGCGCGAGGTGGTGGCCGGGAAATCCATCGCACGACGTTTTCCGGCGGCGCGCCTGGGCCAGAAACTGCATTTCGGGCGCGGCGACTGGGAAGTAGTGGGCGTCATGTCCGCCGGGCAAAGCGCAACCAATAGCGAGATCTTCGCCGATTTGAATCAGGTAAGCTCCGATTTCCAGCGCAGCGAAGTTTTGAGTTCGGCGTTGCTGCGAGCAACCGACCCGATTGCCGCCGACGCGCTGGTGAAAAACATCGGGAGCGATCAGCGATTAAACGTGACGGCGGAGCCGGAAGAAGCCTACTATGCGTCGCAGACGAAATCGGGTGCGCCGATACAGTTTATCGGGATTTT
>JALYXS010000214.1 GCA_030946965.1 Acidobacteriota bacterium | reverse complement strand
GGCTGTAACCGAGGTTCTTCGCCATTACCCGAATACGATCAAATGTTCATGGGCATACATGCGGACAGATGCGTTTTTACTCATCCGTAGAGACTCACCTCCTCCGTGGTTTCAATGATCAAGGCGCGAAGTGATAGTTGACAAGCTGATGTGTACTTCGCCTCGGCTCAATTGGACGCGTAGTCGGCATGTCGGAGGTGCGATCTCCCCGGCGCGCGGAGTGTGTGCTTGGGCTACGATTACGGTGCATCCGAGGCGATGAAACCGTCGCCACTCGACTAATCAGCCGCGTTTTGATAGTACGCATTTCGCCCCATCTGCGCGCGCTCCAACCTGCTAACCGCCTAAATGCTTTTCCTTCCGGACGTACACGTTCACCCTCCCGGAACCCGATCCGGTCTATCCTTGTCATCATATGGAAAACCCATTGTCTCCGGAGGAATTGCGCAAGATCGACGCGTGGTGGCGCGCGGCCAATTACCTGTCGATCGGGCAGATCTATCTCAAAGACAATCCTCTCCTGCGCGATCCGCTACGGCTCGATCAAATCAAGCCCCGCCTGTTGGGTCACTGGGGGACAACGCCCGGCCTGAATTTTGTTTATGTTCATTTGAACCGGCTGATCAAGCGGCACGATCTCGACATGATCTACGTAGCGGGACCCGGGCACGGCGGGCCGGGGCTGGTCGCGAACACCTACCTCGAAGGCTCTTACACGGAGATTTACCCGAATATCGGGCAGGATACCGATGGTTTGCAGCGTCTTTTTAAGCAATTTTCATGGCCGTACGGGATTCCTAGCCACGTGTCTCCGGAAACGCCCGGCTCGATTCACGAAGGCGGGGAACTCGGTTACAGCTTGATCCACGCATACGGCGCGGCTTTCGACAATCCCGATCTTATCGTTGCCTGCGTTGTCGGCGACGGCGAGGCGGAGACAGGCCCGTGCGCCACCAGTTGGCATTCGAATAAATTCCTCAGCCCGGCGCGCGACGGCGCGGTGCTGCCCATTCTTCACCTGAACGGATACAAAATCGCGAATCCCACGGTGCTGGCGCGGATCTCGACCGAGGAATTGATGGATCTGTTCCGCGGCTACGGCTACAACCCGTATGTGGTCGAAGGTTCCGATCCCGAGCCTACCCATCAACTGATGGCGGCCACGCTCGATAAAGTTTTCGCGGAGATTAAAGACATTCAGCGAAATGCGCGAGAGAACGGGTCGCGAGAACGCCCGCGCTGGCCGATGATCGTCATGAAAACGCCCAAGGGTTGGACCGGGCCGAAGGTAGTGGACGGCAAACCGGTCGAAGGGACGTGGCGCGCGCATCAGGTGCCGCTTTCGGAGATCGCGGAAAACCCGGAGCACTTGAAGATTCTGGAAGGTTGGCTGCGGAGCTACCGGCCGCAAGAACTTTTTGACGATTCCGGCAAGTTTCAGCCGGAGTTCGCGCAACTCGCGCCATCGGGCAACCGCCGCATGGGCATGAACCCGCATGCCAACGGCGGGTTGCTGCTGAAAAATCTGAATCTGCCGGATTTTCGCGATTACGCGGTGGATGTGCCGAAGCCGGGGAGCGTGAAGGCCGAGAGCACGCGCGTGCTCGGCGATTGCCTGCGCGACATCATGAAGCTGAATGCCGAATCGCGCAATTTCCGCGTTTTCGGTCCGGATGAAACCGCCTCCAACCGCCTGCAGGCCATCTACGAAGCCACGCCGAAGATGTGGGAAGCCCAGATGCTTCCGACCGATGAAAATTTAGGCGAAGACGGCCGCGTGCTCGAAGTTCTGAGCGAACATCTGTGCCAAGGCTGGCTCGAAGGCTACTTGCTGACGGGCCGCCATGGGATATTTTCTTGCTATGAGGCGTTCATTCATATCGTCGATTCCATGTTCAATCAACATGCGAAGTGGCTGAAAACGACGAAAGCAATTTCCTGGCGCAAGCCGATTGCCTCCCTGAATTACCTGCTCAGCTCGCATGTGTGGCAGCAGGAGCACAATGGCTTCTCGCATCAAGATCCGGGATTCATCGATCATGTTCTGAACAAGAAGCCCAATACCGTGCGCGTCTATTTGCCGCCGGACGCGAACACGCTGCTCTCGGTGGCCGACCATTGCTTGCGAAGCCGCAACTACGTCAATGTGATCGTGGCGGGCAAAGCCCTGGAATGGCAATGGCTGGATATGGAGTCCGCCGTGAAACACTGCACGGCGGGTCTGGGCAAGTGGGAGTGGGCCAGCAATGACGGGGATGGCGAACCGGACGTGGTGATGGCCGCGGCGGGCGATGCGCCGACACTGGAAATGCTTGCAGCCGTAACGCTGCTTCGCAAAAATGTCCCCGACCTGCGAATCCGGTTCATCAACGTTGTCGACCTGATGACACTGGAGCCACAAAGCGAACATCCCCATGGCCTGGACGATAGAGCGTTCGACGCGCTCTTTACCACGGACAAACCCGTGGTCTTCGCGTATCACGGCTATCCGTATTTAATTCACCGGCTCACGTACCGGAGAACGAATCACGACAACTTCCATGTTCGCGGCTACAAGGAGGAAGGCACAACGACCACGCCTTTCGATATGACGGTGCTGAATAACATGGATCGATTCCAATTGGCGCTCGACGTGGTGAAAAGAGTTCCGCGGCTGAAATCGATCGGCGATGCCGCGACACAGGAATTCCACGACAAACTGCGGCGGCATAAGGATTATGTTTCGGCTTACGGCCTCGACTTGCCGGAGGTACGAGAGTGGAAGTGGGATTTGTAGACGCTTCCTGACGGGCGCGGTTCAGTATCGTCTACGGAACCGCGAGATGTGCTCGTGCTCGTGCGCATGGTCGTGACTATGTTCACGCTCGTGTTACATAAGTTCTCCTTGCCCGTATTTTGCCTCGCGTACTTGCAGCCATACTAAAATCACAACCGTGCTATTGTCATGGGCGGAGCGCGATGCATATCCCCGACGGCTATCTCAGTCCTTCAACCTGCGCCGTGCTGTATGCGGCCGCGGCACCCTTCTGGTATGTCGCGCTCCGCCGCGTGAAGAAGCTGCTAAATACGCGCCTGGTTCCGCTGGTTTCCGTTTTCGCGGCGTTCTCTTTTGTAGTGATGATGTTCAATCTCCCGCTCCCGGGCGGAACCACGGGCCATGCAATCGGCGTCGGAGTCGCTACC
>JALYXS010000199.1 GCA_030946965.1 Acidobacteriota bacterium | reverse complement strand
ACCGGCTGCGGAATCGACTGAATCTTCGTCATCAGCTCCGTGCAGACGTCGAACAGTTCGCGATAATCGCCGGCCTCGCGGCCAACCATCTCGGACAAATCGTGGCCCGAGCAAAAGGCGTCTCCAGCCGCCGCAAGTACCACAGCGCGACTTCCGCCAGTTTCACCCAAACACCGGATCAACTCTCGCATCATGGCGAGCGACAGCGCGTTGCGCCGCTCCGGACGATTCAGCGTCAACACCGCAACGGGGCCATCCATTTCGCGAATAATCATTTCTTTTTCCCGCTAATTTGCCAGTCTGTGAACGGCGATCGCATCCCTTTCACGTTCACGTTTAAGCAATACGGCACGCCGGACGAAAACGCGCGTTCCACCGCCGGACGCACCTGATCGAGGTTATCGATGGTCTCGCCACCGCCTCCGAAACCTTTCATCACTTCGTCGTATTGCGTTGCGCGAAGCTCGCACGCAACCGTATCCTTCACGCCTTGCAGTTCGCGCTCAAGGCCCCAGCCGGCATCGTTACCCACGATAATCACAATCGGCAATTTGTGGCGCACGGCCGTATCCATCTCGCCGATGTAAAACCCGAGCGAACCATCTCCGGTAATCACCGCGACCGGCTTGCCCGGATGCGCGATCTGCATCGCGAGTCCATTCGGCAGACCCGCGCCGATGGTACCGAGCGGACCCAATCGCAGCCACCGGCCAGGCTCACTCATCGGCAGCAGCGCGCGGCCCCAATGCACCACGTCGCCGCCGTCCCAAGAATACAGAATATCGCGCGGCAGCCACTTCTTGAGTTCGCCAAAAAACGCGGCGGGATGTTGCGGGTGCATCTCGATTCGAGCCGATTCGGCAAGCCGCGCTTCCCATTCGGCCTTCAGAGTTTGCAGACAGTCAAGCCACGGCAGCGGCTCCCACGGCGTCTTTCCCGCAGCCGCAGTGAGCGCCCGCAGCGCACTCTTCGCGTCGGCGCAGATCGCGACATCGAGTTTGCGATTCATTCCGAGTTCTTGCAGATGAATATCGATTTGGATGAACTTCGCTTCGGGATTGAACAGCCGGGCGCCGCCGAAAGCCAACCGGTAATCGATGCGCTTGCCAACGATCAAAAACAAATCCGCCTCTTGAAAAGCGCGATGCACGGCCTTGTTCAGCGCCGGGTCGGCGTATCCCATGCACAACGGATGCGCGTCGGACACGGCGCCTTTCGCCATGGTGATGGTGTAGAGCGGCAACGACGTAGCTTCAATGAATTCGCGCAACTCGAATTCCGCGCGCGCCCACCAAATTCCGCTTCCGGCAATCACAACCGGCCGTTGCGCGGAGCGCAGCAGCGCGACGGCGCGTTCGATTTCGCGAGGTCCGGGCCCTAGTTCCGGATCGCCCTGAATTTGCGGAATGCCGGGCGCATTCGCCGCTTTTCCGGTGAACAGATCCACCGGTATCGTCAGATGCACCGGCCCTTTCCGCCCCGAATTCGCCTCCGCGTACGCGCGGCCCAGATAGAACGGAATCTGCGCCCCGCTTGGCGGTTGAGCTGCCCACTTCACCACCGGACGCGCCATCCCAACCTGATCGATATCCTGAAATGCCTGCCGGTCCGCGACGGCGGTCGAGCGGCTCCCACTCACCGCAATCACGGGACTGCAATTGAGGTACGCCGTCGCGATGCCGGTCAGCGAATTCGTGTGCCCTGGCCCGCCGGTCACCAGCGAAAGCGCCGGTTTCCGCGTGATCCGCGCGTACGCATCCGCCGCGTGCGTGACGCCCGATTCATGCCGCATGTCCGTAATGCGCACGCCAGCGCGCGCGCACTCGATTAGTACTTCATTCAGATGATCGCCGACCAGCGTGAAAATTCGCGAGATCCCCAACTGTCCCATGGCTTGCACAAACAGTTCGGCGCCGCTTTGCATACATGAGTCATCCTACTAGAATTGGTTGTGACTCCTGCTCCTTCGAAACGAATTCTGGTAACTGGCGGCGCCGGTTATATCGGTTCCAACACTGTTTTGCAATTGCTCGATCGCGGCTACGACGTCGTGGTGGTCGACAATCTCTCGCGCGGCTACCGGCACAATGTGGACCCCGAACGCCTTCGCGTGTTCAGCCTGCAGGACACCGGCGCCTTGGTGCGTGTTTTCGAGGAAGCGCCTTGCAGCGCGGTCATCCATTTCGCCGCATTCATCGCGGTGGGCGAGTCGATGAAGAAGCCGGAGATGTATTTCGAGAACAACGTGGGCGGGTCTTTGTCGTTGTTCACCGCGATGCAGCGGGCCGGCGTGAAAAATCTGGTCTTCTCTTCGACCGCCGCCGTGTATGGCATGCCGGATGTATCGCCGATTCCGGAAAATCTCCCGTACGCGCCCATCAACCCGTATGGCGAATCGAAGGTGATGGTCGAAAAAATTCTCGGATGGTTCGACCAGATCCACGGGATTCGCAGTGTGTGCTTGCGCTATTTCAACGCGTCGGGCGCCGATCCGAAAGGCCGCGCCGGCGAGGAGCACGACCCGGAAACGCATCTGATCCCGCTGCTGTTTCGCGC
>JALYXS010000193.1 GCA_030946965.1 Acidobacteriota bacterium | reverse complement strand
ATGCGAAACCTGCTGTCCCCGGCAGTTCAAACAGTGTAGGGCCGGGGAGAAGTGTGCCCGAAATGGCCGGAAATGCGGTTTTCCGGCACAGAGGGTAATCGACACGACACCTACTCTCCCAGAAAAGCATCGGAACGACAGAGAGCGCTTCAGCGGCTCAGTTTTTCATCATCCTGCTAAGGGAAAATCTTGCGTCCCCATGAGTGGGACACGGCACGCAGGAGTGCGTGCGCCACATTAGGTGCGGCGGGCCAGGAGTATAGTCATATCGTCGGGGAGTTCGGCGGCTTTATTCCAATTGCGTACGGCTTCCATGACGCGCGCGATGATCTCTTTTCCTTCCACGTTCTGGTGCTTAAGGATTAGCTCAACGATGCGATCGATCCCGAACTCTTCGCCGTATTCGTTTTCGGGCTCGGAGATGCCGTCGGTGTAGGCGACCAGCATGTCGCCAATTATCAACGGGATGGTTTTTTCTTCGTACGTCGACATCGGAAACAAGCCGACAACAGTGCCGGTGACTTCAAGAGGAATAGATGCTCCATTGCGCAAAAGGATCGGTTGCAAATGGCCGGCATTGGTGTAAGTGAGAGTTTGACGGTCTTCGTCGTAAAGGCCAAAGCAGAAGGTCGCGTATTTTTCGGGAGAGGTGTTGGCGTAGAGCTGCTTGTTCAACTGCGAAACCATGTGAGAAGTAGAAAAGCTGGCGGGCGGTGCATCCGCAAGTTGAGTGCGCATGATGGACTGGATGGCGGCCATCAACAACGCGGCGGAAATTCCTTTGCCGGCGACATCGCCGATGGCTAGAGCCACCACGTTGTTTTGCAGACATAGAAAATCGTAGTAGTCGCCCGAGACCATGCGCGCGGGCTGGCAAATGCCAGTAAGTTCGAGAGTGCGGAGGGTCGGGACGGCTTTGGGAAAGAGTTGGAATTGGACTTCCTTCGCGATCTCAAGCTCGGATTGCAGGCGCTCTTTTTCTTTTTCGACGACAATGAGGCGTTCGAGGTGCTCGGTCATGCCGTTGAACGATGCGCCGAGCTCCGCCAGTTGATCGCGTCCGCGAACTTCGATGCGGTGGCCGAAATCGCCCGACGCAATTCTTTCCGTTCCCAAGTAAAGATTGTGAACGGCCCGGGTGATGGTGCGCGTGAGAGAAATCCCGATTATGAGCGACACGATCTCCACGATCAGGAACAGGATTGCTACGCTTACCAACCCGAACAGAATGGTCTGACCGAACGGGAAATCGGCACTGAAGATCGCGCCAAGCAAAGCCGAAGGGCGGGTACCTACGACGAGAACCGCCGTCTTGGTTTTGCCAGGATCGTCCCAGTAGGCGACGGTCACGGGATTACCCCAGGCGACTCTGCGATCAAAGGAGTTGTAGGGGCGCGACAGATACTTTCCATGGTGTTTGGGCGAGAGTTCCGTCGCGGCATCGGCGGTGTTCGCCAGAACCACGTCTCCGAGATTCGGAATGAGGCCCGACAAGAGTTCGCGAGTTACCGGCGCGAGCATCACTACTTGGGAGGGGCCCGTGGAAACGTGGGTGAAGCCATAGTAGAGGCCATCCTTGAAGACGAGGCCGCAGTAATCTTTCCAGCCAGGCGGTGGAGTGGGAACCGCCGAGTTGGGAGGGTAGCGGAAGTCTTCGCGGCCGTGGATGAGTATTCCGAGATCGGGCAAGCGGCCGCGGAGGAACGGTCCCATGCCGCGGACGACATCCGCGCGATTCTGGGGAGTGGTCTGAGTGAGAAATTGAGCGGGACCGCGCAGCGCGGCGATGCGGCGGTCGAGCTCGGAACTGACCAGCGAGACGGCAATTTGTCCCGCCACGATGTAGGCGCCAATACCGACGAGGATCAAGATGAGCGCGATGGGAACGACGCCGATGAAGACATAGGTGACGTAGAGGCGATTGCGAAGGCGCCAAATGAACGGGCGCATGAGGCCGCGGATGAGGAGGATGGCGCCCAGCACTATTAGGGTGAGGGTCGCGAGGCCTTGGAGGCCGCCGTCGATGGGGATTACGGAAAGGCCAATACGGACGAGCAACAGGAGCACAAAGGCAGTCAGAAGACGGGAGGTGGCGAGCGGGTTTGGCATGGCTAGCCGGTGTTGCGGGAGCCGGGTTTCGAAACAGGAATGCCTTCGCGGCACATGGGGCAGGTCTCGGGCGGATAGGAAATGACGTCGAGCGTTACCAAGGAGGCGCGGGGAACGCCGAGCGTGGCAGTTCCGGCACTCCGATCGACGATGGAACCCGCGGCCAGGACGGAAACGCCCAGATTTTGTAAGATTTCGATCACTTCGCGAGTGCTTCCGCCAGTGGTTATTACGTCTTCGACGACAACGGCGGTGGCGCCGGGATCGACAGTGAAGCCGCGACGAAGCGTCATTCGGCCGGAAGCATCCCGCTCGGCGAATAGGAATGGCGTGTTCAGCGCTCGGGCTACTTCGTGGCCAATAATCAAGCCGCCGAGCGCGGGAGCGACGACCAAACCGATTTCGCGAGGAGACGTCACTTCCTTGAGACTGGAGGCGAGGCTTCCGCCGAGCTCTTCGGCGTGACGAGGGTAGCGCAGTACCAGGGCGGATTGCAGGTATTCGCCGCTGTGGAGCCCGCTGGTGAGGCGGAAATGCCCTTTGAGATACGCGCCGGTGGCTTGGAACAGATTCAGAACCGAATCGGCTTGCGACGCCACGAGAGCCTACTATACCATTGAGAGAAGCTCAAACCATGCCAGAAAAGTGCGAACCGATAGCGGTCTGCTTGCGTAGGTATCTGCTTAAGAATTAGTTTAGGAACCAATCATGCGCCAAATTCAGCCTTTTGCTTCTTTGCTCTGCGTCCTGTTAACAGTATCTCCGCTTGCCGCCGCCGATAACGCCGGCGCTCCGCTGCCGCAAACCCGCCCTTCCGTGGATCAGATTACATTTCCTTCGGGGCGATTCTCGCGAATTACGGGAGATTACCGGCCACGGGAAGTTGCGCCAATCAATTTGGGGAATTCGAACCGGCTGGACTCACTATTGCGCGCGGGGAACATTTACCTATCGCTGCAGGACGTGATCGCGTTGGCGCTCGAGAATAATATCGACATCGAAACGCAGCGGTACGGGGCGATGATTTCGGACGTGAACATCGGGCGAGCGCAAGCGGGTGGCGCGCTTCGCGGAGTTACGCCTCAGGTGCAGAACGGCCCCACTAGCGCGCAACCCGGGCAAAGCACCGGCGTTACCCAAAGCGCGGCCGCTCAGGCTAGCAGCGCTAGCAATACTAGCGGCGCCCTGGTGCAACAGACCGGTTCGCTGATTCCGAATCTGGACCCGTCGATTCAAGGGCTGCTCCGCTTTGGACATACCTCGCAGCCGCAGAGCAGTCAATTTGTGACGGGTACGAGCGCTTTGGTGTTGAGTTCGGACGTTGGCAATCTGACCTACAATCAGGGCTTCCTAACGGGCACGACATTTAGCTTGGGGTATGCGGATTTTCGGCAACAGACAAACAGCAATAGGGCCGATTTTAATCCATCGCGCACCGGCAGCTTCACGCTGAACGTGACGCAACATCTGCTTCAAGGCTATGGCATCGCGGTAAATAACCGGAATATCCGAATCGCCAAGAACCAACGGGAATCGGCGGATTTGCAGTTCAAAGAGCAGGTGATTACGACGGTATCGACGGCGATGAACCTCTATTGGGATTTGGTAAGTTTCAACGACGACGTCAAGGCCAAGCAACAGTCTCTCGCTTACAACCAAAAACTTTATGATGACAACCGGAAGCAGGTGGAGATCGGGACTTTGGCGCCGATCGAGATCGTTCGGGCGGAAGCGGCGGTGGCGGGTTCGCAGCAGGATTTGATTCTTTCCCAGACTCGGGTGTTGCAGCAGGAGACCACGTTAAAAAGTTATCTCAGCAAGACCGGCGTGGCGAGCCCCGCGCTGATCGACGCGCACGTGATTCCGACAGATCGAATCCGCATCCCGGACGTGGAACCGATCGAGCCGTATCAGGATATGGTGGCGATGGCATTGCGTTCGCGGCCGGAACTTTCTCAATCCCGCATCAGCGTCACTAACGCGAAGATCAACCTAAAGGGGTCGAGGAGCCAACTTCTGCCTACTCTCGACGCCTTCGCGATTGTGGCCAACAACGGGCTGATCGGCACTGTCAATGCTATTCCCGTGCCTCCCGGATCTTCGATGCTTACGATGCCCGGCGATATCGCGGGTGGTACGCCCGTGCTGGCACGCAGCGTGAACACGTTTTTTCTGGGGGGCTATGGAAACTTGTTTTCCCAATTGTTCAACCGCAATTTTCCGGACTATTCGGCCGGAGTGCAGTTGAATATTCCGCTTCGAAACCGGGCGGCGCAATCGGATTACATACTGGATCAGATTACCGTGAGACAGGGTGAATTGGCGCTTCAGAAACAAGAGAATACGGTTCGGGTGGAGGTGCAGAACGCAATCATCGGATTGCAGCAGGCGCGGGCGGTTTATCAATCTTCGGTAAAGGCGAGGGTCCTGCAAGAGCAGACGCTGGACGCGGAACAGAAGAAGTTGGCGCTGGGCGCATCGACAATCTTCAACGTGATTCTAGTGCAGCGGGATTTGGCGGGGGCGCAATCGGCCGAAGTGACCGCGCTGAGCAATTACAGCAAGGCACGGGTGGAGATTGAGCGCGCAACCGGGCAGACGTTGATCAATCACAACATTTCCGTGGAAGAGGCATTCAAGGGGACGGTTTCACGACCTGCATCGCCGCTGCCCGTGCTTCCGTAAGGGCCCGACCGCTCCCTTACGGTCGCGGTTCAGTACGGGAGAACGACTTTTTCGCCCGAACGGCAGGAGCGGTAAACGGCGTCGACGATTTCAAGGGCGGCGTAGCCATCTTCACCGGAGCATAGCGGTTTCCGGCCGGTTTTTATGGCTTCGCCGAAGTCTAGGAACTGGCGCTCAAATGGTTCGAGCGAGATGGCCATCGGGTCGGAAGCTCCCGAGGCGACTTCTTTTGAGACCGGGGCGGGAGCGCCGGAATCATGCTGAACGTCCCAAGTCGTGAGCTTGTCACCGGAGATGATGGCAGTTCCTTTGGTCCCGTGGAATTCCGTGCGTTCCGTATAGCCTGGCCAGAAGGCGGTGGCCGCTTGGATAACTCCGGTGGCGCCGGATTTAAATCGCAGAACCGCGTTCACAACATCCTCCGATTCAATCTTATGTAGCGCGCCTAATTGCCAGTAGCCGAAAAGTTCTTGTATAGGGCCAGCCATCCAACGCAGGATATCGAGTTGGTGGATGGCCTGATTGATGAGCGCTCCGCCGCCTTCGGTGGCCCAACTTCCCTTGATAGGGCGGCTGTAATAGGCGGGTGAACGGTACCACTTCACGTAGCAATCGCATTGGAGCAAGCGGCCAAGCCTGCCTTCCGCGATGGCCTTGACGAGGAAGAGGCTGGAATCGTCGAAGCGGTGCTGGCTAACGACGCCCAACTGGATTTTTGCATTCCGGGCGATCTCGATCATTTCGCGAGCGGTTTCCAGATTCGTTGAAATGGGTTTTTGCACCTGGATGTGTTTTCCGGATTCGGCACAGATGCGAAGGGGCTGGAGGCGGAAATCGGGGAAGGTGCAAACATCGACGTAATCGACGTTTGGATGGCGGCAGACCTCCTGGAAGGCGGGCACGAATTCGGCTCCGTACTCGCCGGCGAATTGGCGGCCCGCTTCCGGGTGGATATCGGTACACACGGTCAATTGGTAGCCGATGTTCTTGTAGGCCTGCGCATGCTTGTGCGATATTGCGCCGGTCCCGATCATTCCAACTCTCACGTTGCAATCCTCCAGATTCATTAGCGTAGCGCGCCTCGCGGTAACATGTGCTATCGGGCATGCCTTCTTCAAGGGTTAGGAAATTCGGAACGAAGTATCTGTGTTTGTGCGCCGCGGCTCTGGTGAGCTGCAAGAGTTCACCGCCGGCGAATGTTGCCGCGTCGGTAAACAGCCGGTCGATCGCCTACGCAGAGGTAGATAAGACTTTTCGCTCGCAGTTCGTCCCAAATGCGGAAGGATCGAGCGACGACCAGGCGAAAATCCAGAAGCTCGAGGTGTTGCGGAGCCTAATCGACAACGAAATCATGCTGCAACGCGCGGAAAAAATGGGGCTGATGGCGACCGATGCGGATGTCGAGACAAAGTTCAACGAATTGAAATCGCCGTTTACAAAAGAGGAATTCGAGAGGCAGCTGAAGAATCGGAACATGACCGTGGAGGATCTGAAGACGCAGCTACGGCGTGACTTGAGCGTCCAAAAGCTGTTTAACAAAGAGATTACGTCGAAGATCAATATCACGGATGCGGACGTGTCTAACTTTTACAATGCCAATCGGAAGAGCTTTAACCTAGCCGAACGGCAACTGCACATGATGCAGATCGTCGTCACGCCAAATCTGGACCCGAACGTGCGGAATTTGAAGAACGATAAGGCGCAATCGGACGAGCAGGCGAAGAAGAAGATTCAGATGATTGAAGCGCGGCTAAAACAGGGCGAGGATTTTGGAATGATCGCGCAGAATTATTCGGAGGACCCGACTACGGCGCCTAATGGCGGGGACCTTGGGTTTCTAGGGGAATCGGCGTTTGAGAAGACTAACCCGGAGTTGCGGAAACTGGTTATGTCGCTGCAGCCGGGAGAGCTTTCGCCCATTTTGCACACGCAGGACGGGTACCGGATTCTGAAGATGGTTTCGAAGGAGCCGGCAGGGCAGCGGGAATTAACCGATCCGCGCGTGCAGCAGACGATTCGCGAAACTTTGTTGAACCGGAAGGACCAGTTATTGAAGTCGGCTTACTACGAAATTGCGCGGAATGAGACAAAGGTTGTGAACTACCTGGCGAAGAGTGTCATGGACAATGCAGGCAAGACGAGCAAATAAGGTGTCCTCATAAGTGGGGACACGGCACGCAAGAGTACGTGCGCCACAAGATCCACTATCACAACTTTCTTTTAGCTTTGTCGACCTTCGTTTGCTTTCACTTAGCTGTTTTGGAGATTCGCTCGTAACGATCCCGGTGTTAGTTTGTGGCTGAGAAGAGTTGCCGTGCGGAGGCTGTTCTCAACCAGAGGAGCGGGAATGTGAAGAAGTCGGGCACCAATCCCCCGGGCAAGACAAAACAGACTGTAATTGAAGCACCGGTGAGCGAGGAGCGCGAACAAGACGACAAAGCACAACTGATCGAGATGGCCATCCGGAAGATGGAGAAAAAACTGGCGTCGGACGAAGTGAAGGCGAGCATCGGCGATTTTATCCGGTTGCTGCAACTTCAAAAAGACTTCTACGGCGATCAACCGCGGCAGGTGACAGTTAAATGGGTAGAGTCGACCGAGAAGGATTGTGTTCCCGACAAATAAAGTACGATCCCCTAGCTTCTCAAAAACGGTTTCACGCATCGACATCGCGATTCAAGGGATTCTCCGGACCTATCGGCTCCGGGAAGAGTCAGGCACTTTGCCAGGAAGCAATCAAGCTTAGCTATGTGAACGCGGGGCGAACTGGTTTGTTGGGCGCGCCCACATTTCCGATGCTACGGGACGCGACGCAGGCGGCGCTGTTCGAGATTCTGGAAGGGAACAGGATTCCGTTCGAGTACAGCAAGGCGGATAACATCCTGATAATGCGCGATTCCGGATCGAAGATTTTGTTTCGCGCGGTGGATGAGTTTGAACGGCTACGCGGAACGAACTTAGCGTGGTTCGGGCTTGACGAACTCACTTATACCCAGGAGGCCGCGTGGCTGCGGCTAGAGGGACGGCTTCGCGACCCGAAGGCGAGCCGGCTTTGCGGGTTTGCGGCGTGGACCCCTAAAGGATACGACTGGGTCTATCGAAAGTTTATCTCGGAACCGGTGCAAGGATACGCGGCGATCATAGCTCAGCCTTATGAGAACCGGCATCTATTGGACCAAATACCAGATTTCTACGATCGCCTGAAGAGCAGCTACGACACTAACTTCTACAGCCAGGAGGTTCTAGGCTGTTACCTGAACGTACAGGGCGGAATGGTGTATCAAGCTTTCCGGCGAGAGGAACATGTCGCGGATTTGCAACGCGATCCAACGCTCCCGCTACTGTGGGCGCTCGATTTCAACGTAGATCCGATGAGCTCCGTGATAGCTCAGGTAAAGCGGCATAAAGTTTCGGTGCTCGGCGAGATCGTGATACGGCGAGCGACGACTCAGCAGGCTTGCGAAGAATTTTACAAGCGATTCGGAGAGCACCAGGGAAAAGTGATCATTTACGGCGATGCTTCGGGAAACACGATGCATACAACGGGATCGTCGGACTATCAGTTGATTCGGGAGTTCTTTCACCCTCACAAAGACATGCAAATGAATTATAGAGTACCGCGCGCCAACCCGCAGATTCGAGACCGCACAAATTTAACCAACAGTAAGTTGCGCACGAGCGAGGGTGAAATCGACATGTTGATCGACCGCACGTGCAAGGAATTGATCAAGGACCTCGAACAGGTCTCTTACAAGGTAGATACGACGCAGATAGACAAAGAGAAGGACCGCCAGCGGACCCATCTATCCGACGCTCTTGGCTACCTGTTGTGGGAGGAATGCCGGTCCTTGCAACAGATTGGGCATCGTGACAAGCCACTGTTTTCGAGGTAGGGGAGAGCCACTTGGGACTACACCATATCGATCGGGAACATCCCGACTACGTCGCGAACAGGGCCGCGTGGAAGCGTTACCGAGACCTATACGCGGGGGGCGAGCAGTTTCGCGCAAACGCGTCAGAGTATCTGGTCCGTAGAAGCAGAGAGCCGGGGGACGTGTACGGCGAACGCCTGAACCGCGTGTTTTACGAGAATTATATTGGATCGATCATCGATTGGTTCACCGCGACGCTTACTCGGCGAGAACCGGTTATCCACTTTGACGGTCTAACCGATGTCACGGGGAGTTTTTACGATTTACTGATCCAGAACTGCGACCTGAAAGGCACGACGCTGGCTGAATTTTTCAGGGCGCAGATGTCACAGGCGCTGATTTACGGGAAATCGTTTCTGGTCGTAGACTTCCCGCGGATCGCGGACACGATAGCGAATCGCGCGGAGGAAGACGCTTCGGGCCGCTCGCGCGCTTACTTAGGGGTCGTAAAACAATAACATTTACAACTAGGGTTTGCCGCCTGGCTGAATCGTGTAGTTCCATTCGCCATGAAACTTGTCCGGTTTCAGATTGACGTGAGCAAACTCTTCATCCGTGATCTTT
>JALYXS010000182.1 GCA_030946965.1 Acidobacteriota bacterium | reverse complement strand
AACGATGGCGTTTGGCTCGAAGGTGCTCCGGATGGCCGCTCGGAAGGAACCGCAAAAGGCTACTAAAGTTTGATGAATCGCGTTCTTTCCACTCATCTCATAGTCAATCACCGCCTTACCATTGCATGGCTCGAAAAGGCGTTGCGGGCCGGCATTCCCGCGGTCGAAATCTTCTGCGCGCGCCAGCATCTGGACTATCGCAACAAGTCGCAGATCTCCGAACTGGGCTACTGGTTCCGCGATTCCGCGCTTCAGCTCCACTCCATTCATTCGCCGATGTACACGGATGAAATCTGGGGCCGCTCCGGCCCGGACGCGGTCATCGATATCACCGAGCGCAATAAGTCCCGCCACATCTTCGCGGTGGATGAGATCAAGCGCGCCATCGAGATCGCCGAAACGGTTCCATTCCGCTACATGGTTCAGCACCTCGGCGTTTCAAACCAGGAGTTCAGCGAACACGCGGTCGAGGCGGCATTCACGGCGCTCGAAGGGCTGACGCTGTTCGCCCATCAGCGCGGCGTGGAAATCCTGCTCGAAAATATCCCCAATGAGCTTTCGACCGCCGTGCGTCTTCAGGAATTCCTGAAGGTCACACATCTCAATATGAATTTTGTTTTCGATCTTGGCCATGCCAACATCGGCAACGGAGTTCAGAATGAGTTCGCGATCATGAAAGAACGCATCCGTTCTCTCCACATTCACGATAACGATGGCAAAGAGGACAAGCACCTGTTCCCGTTTCTCGCCGAAGGGGGCACGGTCGATTGGCCGGAGACGATGGAGTTGCTACGCTCGCGGCCGGATCAATATCCGATGTTGCTCGAGCTCAAAGAAGTTCCTGAAATGGAATTTCCGCTCGATTCCGTGAACCAAGTGTACGACCGCCTGGAGCGCATCGGTTTGGAGCAAGCCTGATGCCACGGCGGATCGGCATTTCCGAAGCGTCGCGCCACGAAAACGAAACGGTCGACATCGCGGGCTGGCTTTACAATCTCCGCAAATCGGGCAAGATTTGTTTTCCGCTGCTGCGCGACGGTACCGGCCTGATGCAGTGCGTCGCCGTTAAGAGCGCGTTGCCCGAACCTCTGTTCGATGAGATCAAGAATCTGACGCAGGAATCGTCCATTATCGTTACCGGCAAGATCCGCGCCGACGCGCGCGCGGCGGGTGGATATGAGATGGATATCGAAAACGTGCAGGTGATCCAGCGCGTTCCGGAATCGGATCCCTATCCGATTACGCCGAAAGATCATGGCACCGAATTCCTGATGGATCACCGGCATCTCTGGCTGCGCAGCCAGCGCCAGCACGCCATCATGCGCGTGCGCCACGCCGTAATCAAGGCCGTGCGCGATTACTTCGACGATAACGGTTTCACGCTAATCGATACGCCCATCTTTACGCCAGCGGCTTGCGAAGGCACCACGACGCTGTTCGAGGTGAATTATTTCGACGATGCCAAGGCGTATTTGACGCAATCCGGCCAGCTCTATAACGAAGCGAATGCCATGGCGTTCGGGAAAGTCTATTGCTTTGGCCCTACGTTTCGCGCGGAGAAATCGAAGACGCGCCGCCATCTTACCGAGTTTTGGATGGTTGAGCCGGAGATGGCCTACGCCGATCTGGAAGACGTGAAGCGCGTGGCCGAAGAGATGATCGTGTTCGTTGTCGGACGCGTGCTTGAGACGCGCCAAATGGAGCTGAAGGCGCTTGAACGCGACGTCTCGAAACTCGAAGCGGTGCAATCTCCTTTCCCGCGCCTGAGCTATGACGATGCCATCAAAATTCTTCAGGAGAAGGGCAGCGAGATTCAATGGGGCGGCGACTTCGGGGGCGCGGATGAGACGATCCTGACGCAGCAATTCGACCGGCCCATCATGGTCGACCGCTACCCTTCGGCGATCAAGGCGTTCTATATGGCGCCCGATCCGGACCGCCCGGAAGTGGCGCTGGGCGTGGATGTGCTTGCGCCAGAAGGCTACGGGGAAATTATTGGCGGCGGCCAGCGCGTACACGATCCCGAACTGTTGCTGCGCCGCATTGAAGAGCACAAGCTCCCGGCCGAAGCGTTCGATTGGTACATCGATTTGCGCAAGTACGGCACCGTGCCGCACGGCGGTTTCGGCATGGGAATCGAGCGTTGCGTGGCATGGATCTGCGGTCTGGAGCACATTCGCGAGACAATCGCGTTTCCGCGCATGTTGTACCGGCTGCGTCCGTGACTTGTGGCGCACGCACTCCTGCGTGCCGCGTCCCCGGTACAGACCGGGCGCATAGTATACATATCGTGCCGGGCGCATGGTAGACACTTTTG
>JALYXS010000175.1 GCA_030946965.1 Acidobacteriota bacterium | reverse complement strand
CGCCTTGGCTTCGCTGCGGGACGGCGATGCCGCCGCAACCGTGACGCAAGACTGTTTCATGAAGGCGTACAATGCGCGGGCGCGGTTTCGTGGCGATTGCAGCATGGATACATGGCTGATGCGAATCGCCGTGAATTTGATCCGCGACCACGTTCGCAACCGCCGTATTCAGTTCTGGAAGCGAACGCAGTTGACCGGCACGCCGGTGGAAGAGTTGCACGATTTCATCGACGATCGTCAACGCTCGCCTGAAACCCGGAGCTTACAGAAGGAACAGGTTCAGGCAATATGGAAGACGGCGGTCACCCTGCCGCTTCAACAACGAACGGTTTTTTTGCTGCGTTTTGTGGAAGATATGGATTTACTGGAAATAGCGGAAGTGACGGGATTGAAAGAAGGAACCGTAAAAGCTCACTTATTCCGCGCATTGCAGTCGGTTCGAGAACGTTTGGGGGCGGCAAAATGAATCGGCATCTATCGCCAGAGCAGTTTTCCGGATGGCTTTTGGGCGAACGCCAACCGGAATTGGAAAATCACGTTAACCATTGCCCGGCATGCCAAACCGAGGCGGCTCAACTGGCGAACGCTCTTGCGGCGTTTCGGGGCGCGGTACGCGAATCGAGCGCCGCGCGTTTTGGCTCTGGGTTTCAGGTTGCGGACCGGAAACCAGGCCGCGCCTGGCTTCCTGTCAACACGGTTTGGGCGGGAGCTGCCGTTAGCGTCCTATTGGCCATCGCCGGCGTTTCCGCCCTTCCCCATGCCCGGCGGGGAATCGTCCCGGAAAACGCCATTACAGACGCCGTGTTACTAAGCCGGATCGAGACGGAATTATCGCGAGCGGTACCTTGCCCGATGGAGCCGCTCACCAAGTTGGTTGCGTGGCAAGGCTCGCCATCGGAATCGAAATAGCCATGACCCAGCGAACCACGCCATTACTGCTTCTTGTGCTTCTAACTCCGCTAGCGGGGTTGGCCCAGAGGGGTTTTCCGCCGGACCGTCCTCCCATGGAACGAGGTTTCCGGCCCGGGCCGGGAGGGAGATGGTGGACCGATCCCATGCTGATGGAAAAGCTGAATCTCACGGCCGATCAGCAAAAGCGTATTGACGATCTGTTTCAACAAAGCCGCTTGAAGTTAATCGACCTTAGCGCAGCGGTGCAAAAGCAGGAAGCGGTTCTCGATCCGCTGCTCGGCGCCGACCGTCCGGAAGAATCCAAAGTGCTGGTGCAAATCGACCGCATCGCTCAGGCGCGAGCCGAGTTGGAAAAGGCGAACGCCCGAATGCTGCTGGGCTTTCGCACCGTGCTCAGTCCCGAGCAGTGGAAAAAGATGCAGAGCGAAACACCAAGACCTCCCGATCACCGGCGTAATTTCCAGCCGTAACGAACAAAATATCACCGCGTAAGAAGCGGCTCGGTCCCTTCGTTGAGGATTTCAAGGTATCGATGATAGGCGAACATCCGCCGGCGTTGTTTGCCTGTTAGTTCGCGCATTATTCCGAGTTCTAGCAGGTGCTCTATGGCTTTGGCGACGGTGTGAGCCGATAATTTAAGTTGCCCGGCGGTGTTGGCGATCGAGACGATTGGACGCCGCTGCAAGCATTGATATACGCGCAGCACGGAAGACGCCGGTCGGCCAAGACCTTCAATGCGGCTGCGATCCGTTTCAAATAAGCTCAGGATTTTATGCGTTGTTTCCGCGGCCTGTTCGGAAGTCTCTTTCACGCCGGTCAGGAAAAAATCGACCCAGGTCTCCCAATCGCCATGCGTCCGCACGCGATCGAGCAGCTCATAATAGCGCTGCCGGTGAGTCTTGAAATACAAGCTCAAATAGAGAATCGGCTCGCGAAGCGCACCGGATTGGCATAGGAGCAAGGTGATCAGCAACCTTCCGACGCGCCCATTACCGTCCAGAAAGGGATGAATGGTCTCGAACTGGACGTGCGCGAGCGCAGCCTTCAACAATACCGGCATACGCGGAGATTCCAGATGAAAAAATTTCTCAAGATCGCCCAGGCAGTGCACTAGCTGTTCGTGAGGCGGTGGAACAAACGCCGCATTGCCGGGCCGGGTGCCGCCGATCCAGTTCTGGCTGGTTCGGAATTCACCCGGGTGCTTCTCGCTTCCGCGCCCTTGCGATAAGAGCACTTTATGGATCTCCCGAATTAGCCGCAAAGATAGCGGAAAATCTTCGCGAAGACGCCGCAGACCGTGGTCCATGGCAGCTACGTAGCGCGAAACTTCCTCGACGTCCGCCAGCGGAACGCCAGGCGCTTCGAAACTTTCATACAAGAGCAAATCCGACAACGAGGATTGCGTCCCTTCAATTTGCGAGGAGAGTACTGCCTCTTTGCGGATATACAAGTAGATGATTAGATTCGGATCCGGGAGAATGGAAGAAAGTCCGTCCAGGCGGCCCAATGCCTGGTTAGCGCGTTCCAGGAGCGTCTGGAAATCGCTTAGGTCGACAGGCGGATTCGGGGGCAGAGCGCAAGGAACGTAAGCGCGAACTTTCTCGCCGCCAAAGGTAGTCACGGCGTACGTGCCAAGCCGGGATTGAAATTGAGGGGTCATCCGGGGCTTAAGGGAAGTATCGTTCTCTAACGAAACGCGTAATGGAAGGATAGCGCACTTTTTTTCCCTTACGATCTGTTAGACTACCGTGATGCCGCTCCGTCCGCTTCTCTCCGAGGCTAAAATCCAAAGCCGGATTCTCGAACTCGGGGCTCAAATTGATGCGGACTACCCCCACGGGACGCTGTACCTCATCTGCATTCTCAAGGGAGCTTGTTTTTTCCTCGCGGACCTGGCGCGCGCGATCCACCGGGACGCGTTTATCGATTTCATGGGCATTTCGAGCTACGGAAAAGGAAAAACTACATCCGGCCAGGTGAAAATCACGAAAGACCTCGACATCTCGATAGAAGGCGCGGACGTGCTTATCGTTGAAGATATAATCGACAGCGGCGTCACGCTCAACTACCTTTCCCAACTAATATGGCAGCGCCATCCCAAGTCGGTGCGGATCGTTGCATTGCTCGATAAGCCCGAGCGCCGGCTCCGGCCCGTGG
>JALYXS010000148.1 GCA_030946965.1 Acidobacteriota bacterium | reverse complement strand
CTTGAATGAGGGGCGAACGATTGCCGGTTTAGCGATCGTAAATCACGTGGCGCTCGTATTCTTTTTCCAGTTCGACGTCGGTCCCGGGCTGCGGCTTTAAAATCCAAAGTCCTTCCGTGTTCACGATGAAGATGAGTGCCTTGCCCGGAGCTTCGGCGTATCCCGAGATATTTGCAAAATGTCGTAACACCGGAGGTTTCCCGGCGTCCGCGAAATCGACGATAGTTATTTCTTTGGGAATCTCCGGCGCGGTCTCGCCCGGAGACTGCAGCAAGCCGACAGTGCCGACCATCACGCGTACCGCGCCGGGAACGGATCCCCGGCTGACCTCGCCGGCGATGGCCGGGTTCTTGATGTCTGTCACATCGACGGAGGTCAGAATCGTCGTCTGTTCGTGTTCGAGGTACAGGTAGCTCCTGCGCCAGTGTTCCGCAAGGGTGAGGCGGCAGGGTGTAACGTCTTTCAGTTCGAGATGTCCCACCACCGCAATGCGGTCGGTATTGGAATCCTCTCGCGGGAGCTTGGACTTGTGGGCGGCTTGAAGGGCGCATGCGCCAGAAAGCAGCACTCCCAACATCCCATTGTTCGCCAGAACATAACACGCATTGTAATTCATTTGTAACATTTTGGGCGGGAACAACCGGTCACAAATGATGGGCAGCTTTTTCTCTCTCCATTCTCAATCGATTAGCTCGCAACTTAACCGCGCGGACCGGGTCTCGGTTCCACCATCGAGGCAGACGAGGAGTCCTTTTAAGTCAATGAATTTCAACCAAACGCAATTAGCCACCTGGCAGCAAGCGCGCGATCTTGCGCAACAACTGAGCACTGGCCCGGTCCTGGTCGGTAACGGGGTGAAACCGGAAAACCAGGATATGTCGGTCTCCGGAATCTATATCCCGGACTGGATGGGCGGCCCAGCCAGCTTTGCCGAGCCGAACTTCACGGATGAGGCCACGGGCGATCAGTATTTTTTCCTGCACTTCCGCTTTAATAATGGAGCGGAAGGAATGAACGTCGGCTTGATCGGCGACACGCTAAAGCGATATGCGAATTCACCGGTATACGCGATTTCGCTGCTGGCCGACGAAGCCGCCAGTATGGCGCGGAGATAATTAGAGCGGCACGGGCCCGCGCCGCACTTGGCTACCATTGAAGTATGCCGTTCCAGCTCGTGGTCAACTATCGCCCCCGCGGAGATCAGGAGACCGCGATCGCGGAACTTTCGAAAGGGCTTCGCGATGGCGAAAAGCATCAAGTGCTTCTCGGCGTCACCGGCTCCGGCAAGACCTTCACGATGGCGAAGATCATCGAGAAGATGGACAAGCCCGCGCTCGTCCTCGCCCACAACAAAACCCTCGCCGCCCAGCTTTACCACGAATTTAAGTCCTTCTTCCCCCACAACGCCGTCGAGTATTTCGTCAGCTATTACGATTACTATCAGCCCGAAGCTTACATTCCTTCGAGCGACGTCTACATCGAAAAAGAAGCCACCATCAACGACGAGCTCGATAAGCTTCGCCTTTCGGCCACGCGTTCTCTGTTCGAACGGCGGGACTGCATCATCGTTTCGAGCGTAAGCTGCATTTATGGGTTAGGTTCGCCCGAAGCCTATTACGGCATGCTGCTGATGCTCGAAAAGGGCCAGAAGATATCGCGCAATCAGATTGTTTCCCGATTGGTCGACATTCTCTATGAGCGCAACGATCTCGATTTCCGCCGCGGCACGTTCCGCGTGCGTGGCGACGTGATCGAGCTGAATCCCACCTACGACGATTACGCCTATCGCATCGAGCTCTGGGGCGATGAGATCGAAAGCCTCTCGCAGATCGACCCGCTCTTAGGCCAAGTCCGGCAGACGTATGTCCGGCTGCCGATTTATCCCAAAACGCATTATGTGATGCCTGAATCGACGCGCGAGCGGGCCATGGAAAGCATTCGCGCGGAGCTGGAAGTTTGGCGCCCCGAACTGGAACATCAGGGTAAGCTGATCGAGGCGCAACGTCTTTATCAGCGCACGATGTTCGATCTCGAAATGATGCGCGAAATCGGCTATTGCCACGGCGTCGAGAACTATTCCCGTCATTTTTCGGGGCGGCTTCCCGGAGAAGCGCCGCCGACCTTGCTCGATTACCTTCCACAAGATTCTCTGATGTTTCTCGACGAGAGCCATCAGACCGTTCCGCAATTGCACGGGATGTATCATGGCGACCGCGCGCGCAAGGAGATTCTGGTGGGGCATGGCTTCCGCCTGCCGAGCGCCATGGATAACCGGCCGCTCACGTTCGAGGAATTCGAAAACCGGGTCAACCAGGTGATCTACGTTTCCGCAACGCCTGGCCCCTATGAGCTGACGAAAGCGGCGGGCGTGGTCACCGAACAAATTATCCGTCCCACGGGATTGCTCGATCCCGAAGTGGAAGTGCGGCCAGTCAAGGGGCAAGTGGACGATCTCCTGGGACAAATTCGGAAGCGCGCGGCAGCGAATCAACGCGTCTTGGTCACCACGCTGACCAAGCGCATGGCGGAGGATCTGGCTGAATACTATTCCGAAGTTGGCGTGAAATGCAACTATCTGCACAGTGAAGTGAGCACGCTAGACCGGATGAGGATCTTGCGCGATCTTCGGCGGGGCGACTTCGACGTCCTCATCGGAATCAATCTTCTGCGCGAAGGTCTGGATCTTCCCGAAGTTTCATTGGTTGCCATTCTGGACGCCGACAAGGAAGGGTTTCTGCGTTCGTCCGGCGCTTTGATTCAGACGATGGGCCGCGCGGCGCGCCACCTGGAAGGCCGCGCGATTCTCTATGCGGACGTGATGACCGACAGCATGAAGCGCGCAATCGAGGAAACGACGAGGCGGCGCCGCACGCAAATGGATTACAACGAGCGCAATGGAATCACGCCGCAATCGATCATTAAACCAATCGACATGAGCCTTGTCGCGATCGCCGAAGGCGATTACGTTACGGTTCCAATTGAGAAGGACGAAATTGTCGAAGATTTATCTCCACTCGAACGCGAGCGGTACCTGGGAGAGATGGAAGAGCGGATGCGCGATGCCGCGCGCAAGTTCGAGTTCGAGAAAGCGGCCCAGCTTCGGGACAGATTGAAAGAGCTGCGAACCCGCAACTTCGCTGCAATCGGAATTCCGGCGGCGTCTTGATTCGATTCGCGCTCGTGGGCGCGGGCAGCGTTGGGAAATCGTTCCTGGCCGGCCTCCCGCGTCTGCGCGAGCAGCTCGGGCCGGTAGCGGCGGCGTCGACACGCCTTGCCAGCCGGATCGCCAACACGCTTGGCGCGGGAACTCCGGTTAACAGCTTGGACGATCTGGATGCGTGCGGCACAATCCTGCTGTGTCCCGGCGGAAGAACGGTGGAAGCGGTTGCCGGAAAACTCAGGGACGCCAAAGTGTGTTGGGCGGGCAAAATCCTCTTGCTATGCGATTCGAAATTATCGAGCGATGCGATCCCGGATTTTCGAACGCGTGGCGCGGCATGCGGCTCGATCGACCGGCTCGGAGATCTTACCGGAAGGTTCGTCGTCGAAGGCGATGGCGCGGCGCTTCGAGTAGCGAAGTACCTGGCGGAGGAACTGGGGGGAAAGCCTATTGAGCTTCGTCTCGAAAAGGCGCTCAGCTATCGGGCGGCGCTCACGTTTTCTTCCGGTTTATTTATGCCGCTAATTGAGGGCTGCGTCGAATGCCTGCAAGACGCGGGCATACCGGCTGCCATGGCTCGCCAAATTGCGGAGTCGCTATTTCAGCGGTCCCTACGCGATTACATGCATGCCGGGAGAAAAGGCTGGTTCGGCACCGCCACTTGGGCGATTCCAGAAATGGTGGAGAAAGAAATTGAGGGACTTCGAGCATCGAAGCCCCTCTTGGCCGCCTACTACAGAACATCGGCGATGTTAACGCGCGAATTATGCGACCGCTACCCGGAATTGGCCAGACGCTTGAAAAATCAGAACCACTAGCGTCTACGCCCGCCGCCCGAGTGCCCAGCGGACATTCTCCCCATCGACGGGGCTGCTATCTGCCGCGACATCGAGCCGCCGCGATAGATGGCCACTGGAGCCGAATACGCCCCCCACGGCGAGTAGAATCCGTAACCAAACGGACTGTACAGGAAGCCGTCGCCTGGAAGGTACGAATACATGCTGAAGTAAGGATTCCAGTACCAACCGCCGCCTGACCAACCTGCGTTGTTGGCTACGTAACCGCTTGCGGAAGCGGCGCTCGCTTTGGACAGATAGTCCGAACGAACCTTGCTCCATTGTAGAGATCGTCTTTCTGCTTGCGATCGAATTTGACCGGGTGCAGAGGCTCGGTCCCGTCCGTCTCTTTGCCCTTCTTCAGTTCAATGCTTTGATCGTCTTCCGGCACCTTCGCTTTGCCGTCTATAACCGCCACTTCAGGGTGATCGGCATCGAAACGATACAGGCCGTTTTTCTCAAGCCGGCGTTGCCTTGGCCGGTTTGCAAGACTTGGTCGCGTTCCACATCCACCGAACCGACGGATCGCGAATTCACCGGCTCACTATTGATCGAGGCCTGACCTTCTACATAATTCAACATTCCCGGATGCGCCGGGATCGCGCCCCAAAGCGGGGCGGTTAAGGCCGCACATGCAACCCAGCTAAATATCTTCATATCGCCTCTTTTCTCTTTACCGATTGGATGCAGGCGAGGGGGCGTTGGTTCCTAGCGTGCTTGCCCGCCGCAAACGGTCGGCGACGCCGAGCCAAGCTGGAGCGGCTGGAGGCGGCTCGACCGCAATCCAGTCGAGAGATTGCCGATCCAACTCATGAAGAGTCTGGTAGAGCTGAGCTGCGTAAGCCGCGGCGTCGGATGGCATCTTTATGCAGAGATGAGCGCCGGCCGACTCATGGATCCAGAGGTAAGCGCCTCTCCCCTCGACGGGCGGACGCCCAAACAACAACGGCGTTCGCGGGCGGTAGTGGCGAGGGTGTTGGCCCGGTGAGGCGTGGGGACCCTCCGCGGTCTGCTCCGCCAGCGCAATCGGGCCGATGATACTTTCGATTTGCTCGCGTGAGATCATTCCGGGACGCAGTAGTTCCGGGCCGTTCACCAACGACAGAACCGTGGATTCGATGCCGACGTCGCATGGGCCGCCATCGAGAATAAACTCGATCTGTCCGCCGAACGCTTGCCGGACGTGGTCCGCGGTTGTTGGCGAGAGTTCGGTAAATCGGTTCGCGCTAGGAGCGGCGACCGGCACTCGCGCTTCGCGCAACAAATCGAGAGCGAGCGGGTGGGCGGGCATTCTGAGGCCAACGGTCGAGAGACCGGCGGTGACGATATCGGGAATAGAGTCTTGCTTGGGGAGAACTAGCGTGAGCGGCCCCGGCCAGAATTGCCGCGCGAGCGTTTCCGCTTCCGCGGGCCAGCTTCGGACCAGGTCGCGCGCGATTTCAATGTTTGCAACATGAACGATTAGCGGGCTGGTGGATGGCCGTCCCTTGATTTCGAAGATGCCGCGGACCGCATCGGCGTCGAAGGCGTTGGCGCCGAGGCCGTAGACCGTTTCGGTAGGAAACGCAACCAGCTTACCCGCCCGGATTGCCGCACCAGCTTCGTGGACCGTCATGTGGCGCGGGCACTCTGCATTAATCCGGCAGATCGTCTTTCGCATCTCCGGCCATCTTCCCCGTCTTGTGATACACCAGCCAGGCGTGCATCAACGGCTCGAGATCCCCTTCGAGCACCCGGTCGACATCGCCGATCGAGAGTTTCGTCCGGTGATCTTTGATCATCCGGTACGGCGCGAGCACATAGCTGCGAATCTGGCTGCCAAAATTGATTTCCAGCTTCGAAGCCTCCGTCTTCCGCGTCTCTTCGCGCTTTTTCTCCAATTCGAATTCGTACATCTTCGCGCGGAGCTGCTTCATCGCGGTGTCGCGGTTCTTATGCTGAGACCGTTCATTCTGGCACTGCACCACAATCCCCGTCGGATAGTGCGTGATGCGCACCGCCGAGTCGGTCATGTTGACGTGCTGGCCGCCCGCGCCGCCCGATCGGAATGTGTCGATCCGAAGATCGTCCAGTTTAATATCGATCTTGATCTCGTCGTCGATTTGCGGATAAACGAAGACCGATGCAAACGACGTGTGCCGCCGCGCATTAGCGTCGAATGGCGAAATGCGAACCAGCCGGTGCACGCCGATTTCGGATTGCAGCAGCCCGTACGCGTTCAGCCCGTTAACCTCGAAAGTAGCGGACTTGATTCCCGCGCCGTCGCCTTCCTGACGATCTGTAACTACGACCGACATGTCGTTCCGCTCCGCCCATCGCAGATACATGCGCAGCAGCATTTCGGCCCAATCCTGGCTCTCGGTGCCGCCCGCGCCCGGGTGAATCACCATGATCGCATCGCGCGCATCGTTCTCGCCCGAAAGCAGCATGGACGTCTCCAGCTTTTCGAGCATCTCCGAATAAGACTTCAGTTCGCGCTCGATATCGCCTTCGACCTTCTCGCCTTCGCGCGCGAGTTCGAAAAGCGTATCGATATCGGAGGTCAGCGCGGAAATATTACGATCGTGCCCGATCGCTTCTTCCAGGCGCTTGCGGTCCTGCATCACGCGCTGGCTCTTTTCCGGTTGATTCCAGAAATCCGGCGCGTTGATCTGTTCTTCTAATTTTTGAATTTGCGATTGCTTGCCGGCCGAGTCAAAGATAGCTCCGCACGGCGTGAGCCTGTTCGCGGAGCGGCGTGTATTCGCGTTCGAGTTCGTCGAGAGTCATTGTGGGGGTTGAATTATTGCGGTAAATCCAATTCTAACAAGCCAGTTACTTCAGGCTCGCCAGCCAATAGCCGGGACGCGTCTGCACCCTCAAATCCGAGCGGTTGAGCTGGATACTGATCTCGTGAAATCCGCCTTCGTTCTTGTTGTTCGGATTGTAGGTAATCAAGTACTGGCTGTGAATCTCTTCGCTAATACTCTCTATCGCTTTTTCAAGGCCACGCTGTTTGTAGAAACTGAATTCGGAACCGCCCGTGCCGCGCGTAAACACCTCAACCGGATTGTTCACGAAGATGCCTTTCGCATCTTTGTAAATCTCCACTAGCAGCGGTATGAATTCCGCGCTTCCGCCGAGTCCCGTCGCTTGCGCCACGGTCGTGGGTGTATTGGGCGCGCCTCCGGGCAGATTGCGCGCGGCGGGCGGAAACGGATCGGGGCGCGGCGGCTGTTCCTT
>JALYXS010000121.1 GCA_030946965.1 Acidobacteriota bacterium | reverse complement strand
CATGGCGGAAGGCATTGAAAATCAGGGTCCTTGGGTGTTGTGGCGCGGACACTCGTGTGGACGCGTTTTTGGGCAGACGAGATCCTCAACCGCAAGTGTCCACACGAGTGTGGACACGGCAGACACGAGTGTCCGCGCCACAATTCCCAAAGCTCGATCATAGACGCCTAATGCCGGTGACTTTCCTATATCACAAAGCGGCTAGAACTTCCTCGGCGTGCCCCTCAGATTTCACCTTCGAAAAGATCTTCTGAATTCGGCCGTCCTCGCCAATCACGAACGTCGTGCGCTCAATGCCCATCACCTTCTTACCGTACATATTCTTCTCTTTAAGCACGCCGTAATCCTGGGCGGCCTTCTTCTCCACATCGCACAGCAGCGTGAAATTCAGGCCGAATTTCGTTTTGAATTTCGCCTGCGCTTTGGGCGTGTCGGGCGAAATCCCAAGCACCAGAGCGTGTTTGCCGCCGAACGCCGCCGAGCTATCGCGGAATTCGCAAGATTCGGTGGTGCATCCGGGCGTATCGGCGCGCGGATAGAAATAGAGCACGATCCGCTCGCCCTTATGCGCGGAAAGCGAGAACGGCTCTCCGGTATCGGTCTCCAAATCAATATCTGGCGCGGGATCGCCTTCGTGCAACATAGTTAATCAAGTTTCCTTTTCAAAAGATCGCTCATCGTAGCGGGATTCGCCTGGCCGCGCGACGCCTTCATCGCCTGACCGACCAGGAAGCCGATCACGGCAGTCTTGCCACCGCGATACTGCTCCACCTGTTTGGGATTCGCGGCAATCACGTCGTCGACGATTTTCTCGAGCGCGCCCGCATCGCCGATCTGCCGCAATCCTTCACGATCCATGATCGCGGCGGCCGATTCGCCGGTTGCGAACATCTTCGGAAAGATCTCTTTCGCTAGCTTGCCAGAGATTTCGCCCTTTTCGATCAATGCCGCCAGCTCGCCCAGGTGCGCGGCGCTAACGGGCGATTCGTGAATCTCTTTTCCCGCCGTTTTCAACGCGCCCGAGAGATCGCCCATCACCCAGTTCGCGGCGGTCTTCGGATTGCCGGATTTGGCGGCCGCCTCTTCGAAGTAGCCGCTCATCGCGCGGGTCAGCGTCAAAACCTGGGCGTCGTATTCGCGTAATCCGTAGTCCGCCGCGAAGCGCGCCCGCTTACGGGCGGGCAACTCGGGCAGATCCGCCCGCACTTGATTCAACCAGCGATCGCTAATCCGCAGCGGTGCAAGATCCGGCTCCGGAAAGTAGCGGTAGTCGTGAGCATGTTCCTTACCGCGCATGCTGGCCGTCTCGCCGGTAGCGGAATTATAGCTGCGCGATTCCTGCGGAATCTTCCCTCCGGCCTCGATCACGGCTACCTGCCGCGCAATCTCGTAATCGAGCGCCATCTTGGCGAACCGGAAAGAGTTCAGGTTCTTGATTTCCGCCTTGACCCCAAATTTTTCGGTACCGCGCGCGCGCACCGAAACGTTGGCGTCGCATCGCAGGTGCCCCTTCTCCATGTCGCATGTGGAAACTTCGACGAACTGCAGCACCTGCTTGATCCAGGTGAGGTAAGCGAACGCCTCGTCGGAAGTCCGCATATCGGGTTCGCTTACGATTTCGATCAGCGGCGTGCCGCACCGGTTCAGATCCACATAAGAATACTGGTTCGAATCGCGAAAACCCTCGTGCATGCTCTTGCCGGCGTCGTCCTCCATATGCACGCGGGTGACGCCGATGCGCTTGGGCGCGCCATCGACGGCGATGTCGATGAATCCGTGTTCGGCGAGAGGTTCGTCGTATTGCGAAATCTGATAGCCCTTGGGAAGGTCCGGATAGAAATAATTCTTGCGGGCGAATCGCGACAAAGGCCGGACGTCGCAATTGAGCGCTAGCGCGGCCTTGATGGCCAACTCCACCGACTTACGGCTTAGAACGGGGAGAGCGCCAGGCAATCCGAGACAAACCGGGCATATGTTGGTATTGGGGGGCGCCCCGAAACTGGTGGGGCAGCCGCAGAAAATCTTGGTATCCGTGGCGAGTTGAACGTGGACTTCCAGCCCGATCACGGGCTCGTACTTCGCGATTAGTTCCGGGGGGGCCAGATCCATTACCGCGGGCGGCATCTTTTCAGGTTAGTCTACCCAAGCGTGTTTAACCAAGCTTGCTTTTCTTCTCCGGCGCGCCCGTTTCGGGCTTGGCGAGCTTTCGCGACGCGAGATCGAAACGCCTCAGTTGGTCTGTCACGCATACCAGAAACATCGGTTGCTTCGCGTTCTTCAGGATGTTAATGACGCGGTCGGGATTCTCTTCCAGATAAATACTTTTGCCGTCCGTTAAAAGATGCACTTCGGAGTCGAGGGCGACGGCATCGCTCAGCCGCTTACCCATTTCCTTTTGAAGAAACCGTAGCACCCGCCGGATTTTCTGCAGGGAGAAGCCCTTGCGGCGCAGTTCCGCGATCACCGAAACTTCGACCACCTCGTTGGGCAGATAGACGCGCCGGTGCCCGTCCTGGCGTGGAGAGACAACGTTGCGCTCGTCCCACCATTGCAACTGCCGCAGGCTCACGCCCGAGATACGGGCCACGTCGCCGCTGGTAAAAACTTCACCGGCGGGTAAACCTACGGAACGCGTCTTTTTCGATTTAAACATTTCATGCCGCCTCTGTTTACGAAATCCGGGACCCTTCAGAATTCTACTCAAATGGGCGGGGCTTTTGGGGAATGGGATTTTGGTACGATAGGTATTCAATCCTCAAGAGGTTTTCGTGGAAGGTAAACTCACCCGTAAAGAGCTCAAGACCGACAGGTTTGCCGTCGCTGTCGAGCATCAGTTGGACTTCGTTTCGCTACATCGCACGCAAGTGGTGCGGTATGCCGTGGTCGCGCTCGCGCTCGTGTTGGTTGGGGTGGGAATCTATTTATATCGCGAACACCAGCGCAGCGTTCGTGAAGAGAAGTTGGCCGATGCGATTCACATTCAGGAGTCCCCGGTCACGCCCGCTGGGCAGCCCGGCGCCCTGAGTTTTCCGACGGAAGGCGCGAAGCGCGCTGCGGCCGTAAAGGCATTCAGCGGCATCGCGACGGAATATTCCGGATCGAACGAAGGCGATATCGCGGGGAATTATCTGGGCGCGATCGCGGCGGACCAGGGCAAGCTCGACGAGGCGCGCAAGCGTTTTCAGACGACGGTCGATTCGGGGAACAAGAATTACGCGTCGCTCGCCAAGCTATCTCTGGCGCAAATCGATTTTTCCGAGAACCGCGTGGCTGACGGCGAAAAGCTTTTGCGGGGTTTGATGGATAGTCCGACCGACCTGGTTTCGAAAGAACACGCGGCGATTGCACTCGCGCGCGGGATCGGGAAAACGAAACCCGCCGAAGCGCGAAAACTGCTGGAGCCGTTGCGTACCGAAGCCGGCGCGGTTAGCCAGGCCGCGATCAACGCGATTTCGGATCTTCCCAGCAAGTAAGTCTCTCTCACAAGACGATGAATGCTCGGTAATCTGCGCTTCCCGGTGGAGAAAGGCCGGGGCCGCCGCTATCCCGAACCGGAGCATCCGTACCGGAATTCGTTTCAGCGGGACCGCGACCGGATCATTCACGCGAAGGCATTCCGGCGGCTGGAAGCCAAGACACAGGTTTTCATGCCCGGTATTTCGGATCACTTCCGCAATCGCCTGACCCACACGATCGAGGTCGCGCAAATCGCGCGGACGGCAGCCAATGTTTTGCACTTGGACGAGGATCTGACCGAGGCGTTAGCGCTGGTTCACGATATCGGGCACCCGCCCTTCGCGCATGCGGGGGAAGCGGCGCTCGACGCGGAAATGCGCCGCTTCGGACAGCGCTTCGATCACAATATTCAGGCGCTCCGAATTGTCGAAAGTTTCGAGCAGCGGTACGCGCGCTTTCCCGGCCTGAATCTAACCTTCGAGGTGAGGGAAGGCATCGCGAAACATTCGCGCGATTTCGCGGAGGGCGAGATTCCGGAGCTCGACGAATATCTGCCGGGAGTTCGGCCGCCACTGGAAGCGCAGTTAATCGACCTCGCCGATGAGATCGCTTACGACACGGCCGATCTGGACGACGCCTTCTCCGCGCATCTTTTTGCGGCGGAGGATATCGCGCAAGAGGTCGGCGCCTACGCTGAGATCTACGACACGATCGAAACGCAATTTCCGGGCGCGACGGAATACGAGCGCTTTCAGGAGGCGTTGCGGCATCTGATCGATTCGCTGGCGTCGGGATTGATTGAGGGCACTGTAGCGGCGGCGCGGGCAGCGAAGGTTGAAACGCCCGAAGACGTCCGCCGGTTTCCGCGTCGCTTGGCCGCTTTCACGGATTCATCTGGCGCGGCCGCGCGGGAGTTGAAACGTTTTTTGCACGCGCGCGTTTACTCGTCCGCCGAATTGGAAGAAGACCGGCGGCGTTCGACCGCGATGATGGCGGAGTTGTTCCGGTTCTTCGTGACGGATCCGGGCCGGTTGCCGGAAGGGTATGCCGAGAAAGCGCGCGAGCGCGCGCCCGAGCGAGTGGTTTGCGACTACCTGGCCGGCATGACGGATGTGTATTTCCGGCGGACGTATGGGCAGTTTTTTGGTTGAGGCACTTGAGAAGCTTCACTTTCTTCGTCGGCGCAACAATACGGAGCGCGGCTTTTTCGAAGTGGGCCTTCACGCGATCCACGTCGCCCGGCATCACTGCCTCTCCGGGGC
>JALYXS010000117.1 GCA_030946965.1 Acidobacteriota bacterium | reverse complement strand
ATCAGGATGTCTCCCTTTTCGAGATGCGGAACCAGGCTGTCGATCATTTTGTCGACGGTGTCGCCGGCCTTCACCATCAGCATCACGCGCCGCGGTTTTTTCAGGACGCCGATCAATTCCTCGATCGAGTGCGCGCCCGCCACCCGCGTGCCCTTCGCTTCGTTCTGGATAAAATCGTCGACTTTTGAAACGGTCCGGTTGAACACCGCCACTTTATATCCGTGGTCGTTCATGTTCAGGACGAGGTTCTGGCCCATCACGGCCAAACCGATTAATCCAATGTCGCAAGTTTCTTTTTCCATAAAATATCTCTCCTACCCGGCTTCGTATTTCGCCAGGATTCCGGCCCAAAGTCCCTGCGCTTGCAAGATCATTTCGATTACTTCCCGGACCGCTCCGCTGCCGCCGGGCTGGCGCGTCACATAATGCGCGGCGTGCTTTACGTGATCGCGCGCGTTAGCCGTCGCAATCGCGAAACCTACTCGCCGCATCACAACAATATCGGTAAGATCGTCGCCAATGTACGCCACTTGGTTCCGATCCAGCTTCGCGTCGATCAAGATTTCTTCGAGAATCGGAATCTTCTCGATGTGTCCTTGATATACATAAGTGAACTTGGTTTGGGTGGCGCGCTCGACTGTCGCCGGCGATACGCGTCCGCTGATCAGCCCGGTCTTGATGCCGCTCCAATTGCACCATTGCAGGGCGATTCCGTCCTGCGAGTCGAAGCCTTTCGTCTCGACCATTTTGCCGCTCGCATCGGGCACATTGTAGAGGCGTCCGTCGGTCATCACGCCGTCCACGTCCATCAGCAATAGCTTCACCTGGGAAGCCAGTTGATTCAACAAATCTCAGTTCTCCTCGAATAGTTTGGTGTAAAGGCGGCGCTGCCGTTCCAGTTCATTGTCGTAGATATTGCGATTCCGATCGATGGGCTGAAACGCCACGCCCATCTTCGCCGGAACGTCTTGCACGCTCTTGATTAAACCAAGCCGTTCGAGCGCTAGCAGGGCGGCTCCGCGGCTGGTCGCTTCCTTTTCGAGACACGCAATTACGGTGTGCCCGAGCGCGTCGGCCATCATCTGCGTCCATGCGGGCGAGTGCAGCAGCGCGCCGCCCGAAGCGATCACTTCTTTCGGGGCGCCAATCGATTCTTTCATGATGTCGTAGATATTGCGGAACCGCAGCGCCACGGATTCAAGCGACGCGCGCAGAATTTCCATCGGCCCCGTGCTCGAAGCCATCCCCGTGATCGCGGCGCGAGCGCCGGCGCGCCATTTCGTGGACCTCTCGCCGGCAAACAGCGGGAGCATCGTCAACCCATGCGCGCCCGGCGTCATCGCGGCAATCTGTTTTTCGATCTCATCAGGCGCGGGTAGCGCGAGCGTTCGTTTCATCCATGCGAATACTTCTCCGCCGTTCGATAGCGCGCCTCCCAGAACGAATCGCCGGCGGTCGACGCGGTAACACCAAAGCCCGTTTGGAATCTCGACGTTCTCGCGTTCGAGTACGGCGCGCATCGCTCCACTGGTGCCAACCATCAGGGCAAACCGTTCCGGCGTGGTGCAGCCGCTTCCGATGTCGTCACACGCGCCGTCGCCCAAAGCGGGGAACCATGGGATACCGCTCAGTTCGGGCCACCGCGAACGATACTCGGGGAGCAAATCGGTGAGCGGTTGGTCCATCTCGTGCGGCGGCGCAAGTTGGCTCCGGTCTACCGGCAGCACGCCGAGAATCCCAGAGTCGTAATCGTTTGCGCCCTGGTTCCAGAGTCCGGAACCCGAGACCATTGAAGTGGACTCGCGCGATTTCCCAAACAGCTTCAAAAAGAGAAATGCCCCCAAAGACATCCACTGCCGCGCCGCGCCGAAAGCATCGGGACGCGTTTCGGAGAGCCACAGCAGCTTCGCGGGAAGATAGCTGGGATGCAGCACGCAGCCGGTGCGCCTGTGTTGCTCGCGGTTATCGATTTTTCCGGCGAGACGCTTCGCGGCATCCGCGCTTCGCGTATCGAATACATGGATGAGCGGCGTGACAGGCTCGCCATTTTCGCCCACGCCAACCACGTTGTGCCAAAATGTATCGAATGCAACGGCGGCGGGACGGACTTTCGCGGCCTGCATCTGTTTATAAATCTCAGAAACGCTTTGCACCGCGAGGTCAGCCAGATGCCCGGCATCGATCTCCCATCCGCCATCAGGCGTTGTGGTGACGCGATACGGAATCTGCGACCCGAATCCTTCGACCTGGTTGCCCGCGGCGTCAAACAGCAGAGTTCGCGCGGAGGACGTTCCAATGTCGAGAGTGAGAATGGAATCCGGCATTA
>JALYXS010000140.1 GCA_030946965.1 Acidobacteriota bacterium | reverse complement strand
GCTCCGCTTGCCAGTTGAACGCCCGTGATTCTGGTCCCCGATCTTTGAATCGATGTAACCCGCGAATCGGGACAAAGGGCTACGCCCGACTGCCGGGCCAAATCGACTAGAGCCTCCACGATGCGGTAAAGCCCGCCTCGCACCGCGTATCCTCCGAATGCGTATTCGATGAATGGGATTACCGCGAGAGTTGCCGGGCAGCGATACGGAGACGAGCCAACGTAGGTGGGATAGCGATCGAACATTTGACGTAGATACGGACTGCGGAAATGCGCGGCAACGGTGTTATGGTAATTTCCCCATCCATGCCGGAGGGGAAAATGGCGGAGCGCGCCGAGATCTTCGCGCGACGGCTTAGCGAATGGAATGCTCCGCAAGAAGGTCTGCTTCGAAACTTCATACAAACGCGCGCCCAGTTGCATGAAGCGGAAAAAGCCATCGACGTCCGCGGGTTCGATGCGCTGCAGAGTTGGCATCCATTCCGGCAGCGCGGACGAGTATGTGAATCGCGTGCCGTCGGCAAAGAAGTACTCGGAGAGCGCATGCAGGGGAAGCAGCTCAACGTGATCTTCAAGACGGCTGCCGGCGGCTTCAAACAGATCGGCGAAGACCCACGGCATGGTGATCAGCGAGGGCCCGGTATCGAAACAGAACCCCCGTTCACACCAGCGGTTCATTTTGCCGCCAAAGGATGGGCCGGCTTCGCAGACTGTTACTTCCCAGCCGCTCGCCCGCAAGCGCAGGGCAGCCGCAAGCCCGCCCAACCCGCCGCCGGCGATGACCACGCGGCGTCCATTTTTCGGACCGATATTCAAACGCGAATTGCCCGGTATTTCCGGCCCTTCCACTGAACGCCGCGGCCGCTATAACATGCCCACCAAGACGATATTCCGAGACCAATCAGGAAAATCTGGCCGACGGGATGCGTCAGGACCGTCCACCACGGCTGCCGGAAGCGCGCGGCGAGCAATGCGCGTATACCCAAAACGATCCCCATGGCGCCCCAGTTTAGAACTAGGAAAGGCGACAGGAAGATCACGCCGTGAAGAGCTAAAAAGGCCGCGAATGCATAGGGCGTTTGAAACGCCGGATAGAAATTTTTCTGAAATCCGCTCCAGAGTTCCGGGAGCGACGAATACATGCGTACGCGAACAATCTCTTGACCGTCGAGACACAGCGAGCGCTCGCCTTTGGTGCGCCATAATTGCGCGAGACGCGTATCTTCGAAGATCTCGCTCCGTACTGAAGCGTGCCCCCCGACTCTTTCGTAAGCGGCGCGATTCACTAGCAGGCACGCGCCGTGCGCCAAGCCCAGAGAGGCGTCTGGGCGCGAGAGCGCAAGCGGCGCGGGATACAGCGTGAAGACGGCAAAGTTTAGCATCGGCATGAGTACGCGTTCCCAGAGGCTGTCGAGTTCGAGTCCCGGCCAGCAGGAGAGCAGCGTGAGATCGCGGCGGCGGGCTTCGGCGAGCATCGCATCGGCAGCGCCTTCGCGCAATCGGGCATCGGCATCGAGGAACAGCATCCACTCCGCACCCGCGCGACTAGCCAATTGAGCGCACGCGAAATTTTTGCCGCACCAGCCGGGGGGAAGCGGGAGCGGGTCTAACAGACGAATGCGCGCGTCGCTAGCGGCATGTTGCCGGACGATGTTCGCCGTCGCGTCGGTTGAGTGGTCGTCATAGACGAGGATCTCGGCAATGGCCGATCCCTGCGCGCACACGGAATCTAAACACGCCCCGATATTCGACTCTTCATTCCTTGCCGGAATGAGAATTGCCAGGGCGTACGCAATCGGATGCGCGCCACTGGGAATGCGCTCACGCCGTACTTTAGGCCAGAAAAGCACGTTCCCGAGCACTACCCCAAAGAGAGCGCCGGCGGTAGTAGTTACGATCGTAGTTATGATCGTAGTTACGATCGGAGTTACGATCGGAGTTACGATCATCCCGAGACCATCGACGGTTGGCCAAACTCTTCAACGATGGCATCGATTGCCGACGAAAGCGGACCGCCCCGCGCTCCCACCGACGCCTTCGCTTCGGCGATCAATGTTTCCGCCCGATGCAAGATCCGCTCGCAATTGTGCCCCGCCACATCGCCATCCAGGATATCGTCGTAAAGCTGATAGGCCTCGCCCAGGCATTCGCCGCACCGCGCGAGCGCGCGCAGATCCGTGGCGCTCGCGCCACACGCAATCGCGCCAGCCGTCAACGCCAGCCGCATCAGCGCAGTCGTCTTTTGAGCGGCATCGGGTTCTCCTTGGCATTCCAGATCGACTGCCTGTCCACCCACCATGCCGTTCACCCCGATACACGCCGTCGCTTCCGCCATCAACTGAACGGAGCTTCCAAAAAGCGCGTAAGCCTGATTGAAAAGCGCCAGCGCCGCCAGCAGCGCGATGTCTTCTCCGAACACCAGGTGGAGCGCAGGCTCGCCCCGGCGCAATGTGGCATTATCCATCGCGGGCAGATCGTCTAATATCAGAGAACTCGCGTGCAGATATTCGACGCCGCACGCCGGCCCGAGCGCCGTCTCCAGATCGCCGCCCGCCGCTTCCGCGCCAAGTAAAGTCAACACCGGACGCATGCGCTTGCCGCCGGGAAACACGGCGTAACGAATGGCTTCGTTCAGCCGGTCCGAACGGTGCAATCGCGCCACCGGCAACCGGCGGTTGAGAGCCGGTTCGATCAGGGCGCGATAAGACATGAGGTTTCCTGAAACAAGATTTTTTGTAGCGCGCCAGTCGCTTCAAGGATGGGTAAATGACCAGCGTTGGGCAATTGCCACGTTCGCGCCCGCGGCCACATGCGCCGCCAAACATCCACCGACTCTCGCACCGCATGGAAAGAGCGCTCGCCATAAATAACATCGATGGGCATGCGGAGACCGGCGAAGCGCTCGCAGGAGCCGGCTTCTTTCAACAAAGTCAAATATCGATACGTGATTTCGTGATTCGTCGCGGCGAAACCGCTTGTTAGGTGAGTATCGCTTCCCCGCTTGCCTGCAAGGGAGAGATTCGTTATCCAGCGGCCAACTGGATTCGCGAACGTTGAGAAGTAGGCATGGCGGCCAATGCTCTCCGACGTAAACACGCGGAAGTACCAGGGCCACGATGCGAATGCGTCAATCAAAACGACACGTTCAATTCGCTCCGGAATTCGTTGCGCGAGAAGCAAAGCAAAAATTGCCCCGCTGCAATTTCCGGCAAGCGTAACGGGCGCGCGGACTCCCGAAGCCAACTCATCCACGACGCTTTCGAGCGACCAGCGGACGGGCGCCACGGATCTTCCGCAACCCGGCAAGTCCACGCTGAAGAGAGTGGCGCCAGGAGGCAACTGCCTGGCAAGCGGTTGGAACGTCCGGTGGTCGCCGCTCCACCCGTGAATTCCAAAATAGTGTTGTTCGCCTTCGCCCCAGCGCTCAATGAACATGCGATTGAATCCTCTCCGCCGTCATTTTTCCGCCAAGCACAACCATGGGCATTCCAGTGCCGGGTGTCGTGCTCGCGCCCACATAATAGAGGCCTTTCAATTTTGCCGAGTGATTGCGAGCGCGAAACGGTCCCATCTGGAATAGCGTGTGCGTGGCGCCGAAGGCCGAGCCGTCAAACAGCCCGAAGCGCCGGCGCCACTCGCGGGGCGTCCAGACTTCTTCGCAAACGATCCGGGAACGATCGAGGGCAATTCCATCGTGGTTCAAGCGTTCGAGTATTCTACTTTTGATGCCCGGCACGTCCACGTCGGACAATTGACTAATGACGGGGACCGGGACAAGAACGAACATCGATGTATCTCCGGCTGGCGCGAGATCCGCGTCCGTTTCAGAAGGAAGGCTCACGTAGAAGGGCAAATCGGCGGGAACCTGTTTGCGGTGGCATAGCTGGTCGAATGCCCGCCGCGCATCGGCCGGAAGGAATATCGTGTGATGGCCGATGTTCGAGAGCTTTCCGCGAACTCCCCAGTAGAAGGTGAGAACCCCGGGAGTCATGCGTGGTTTGGACGTCTTGCGTCCATCCAACAAGTCGCTTTCCGTCGTGGGGACATCGACGTTCGAAACGACGATGTCGAAGCGCCTCGTGGCTCCCGGCTCAAGCGTAACGCCGGTCGCGCGCCCGCCTTCGGAAACGATCCTACGGACGCGGCAATTGGTTTCGATGCTCACGCCCAGCTCCCGGGCGAGTTTTTCCATGCCGGCGGCCAGCGCGTACACGCCGCCCTTGGGAAGCCACAATCCGTAGGCCAGCTCGCCGTACGCAAGAATTGAAAACAATCCGGGCAGTTCGTGCGGCGATCCGCCCAGGTACATGCCATAAGAGCCGAGTGCCTCGCGAATATACCGGCTGCGAAAGAACCGTCCAATTTCGCTATCGAGTGAACGCCACACGCTGGTGGATCGCATCTCCCGTAGTGAGATCCCGCCCAGCCACTTGAACGCGTTGTCCTCGTTGCGGCTAACCAGCTTTTCGAAGGCCAAGCGATATTTTGCCGCCGCATCCCGCAAAAAGGCGAGAGCCGGCGGGCGCGAACCCGGCTCCAGCCGTTCGCATTCGGCGAGCAGATTCTTCAGGTCGCTCGAAAGCTGAAAGCGGGTTCCGTCAGGCCACCGGAACTGGACTGAAGGATCGACGGGGAGCAGCGTAACATAGTCCCGCAATTCGCGCCCGGCGCTACGAAAGAGGTCTTCAAACACCCATGGATAGTTGAGCAGCGAAGGTCCGGTATCGAAGCGGAAGCCCTCGCGCTCGAGAAGGTTTGCGCGACCGCCAACGCGCCAGTTGGCTTCGAAGATCGTTACGGTATGTCCGGCGTTGCGCAGGTGAATCGCCGCGCTTAGTCCCCCTAAACCGGCTCCGGCGATCGCGATTGTTTTCATTCAAATCACTCCCGCATAGGCCAGCGGAATCCGCCAGTACTTGCTTGCCGGCAACGCCTGAAATTTATCGCGCATCGGCACGGATTCGCGCACTGCCCACGTGCCGCGACCCACGCGACGGTTCAACTGCCGGTATACATCAATGCAGGCGCGGATAGCCGTATGGCTGTCGGCCGCAAACGCAGGGAGATCGCTCTCGGCGCGCTCGTAATAGCCTTCAGCGATCTCGGACATGGCCCGCAGGACTGGACGGAGGTCGTCTATCTCGACATTTGAGACGCCCGCGCGCTTCAGAAAATCGAGAGGCAGGTACAACCGCCCGCGCCGCCGGTCCTCTTCTACATCGCGCAGAAAGTTGGTCAACTGCAGTGCGATTCCAAGGTTTCTCGCGCTACCGAGCGCGCTTTCGAATGCGCCGGGTGAACTGGCGCCATACACATAGGCGAGAAAATATCCGACCACGGTCGCACTACCGTATACATAGGTTTCGATGAGATCCTCCAATGTTTCGAATGGCCGCGGGTGAGAATCCATCTTCATCGCATCGAGAAACGCGTGGTAATAGCCGCGCGGAATTTGGCGTTCGCGAACCACTTGCGCGAACGCCACCAGGAAACAGGGAATTTTCCGATGTACGGCGTCCCGAATGGAGTCGATTTCGAGGGCCCGCCTGTAGTCCGCGCGCCAGGCATCCAATCGATTTGCGCGGGCATTCCGGTCCAATGGGAAACTATCGACAATCTCGTCGGGGTAGCGGACCGCCGCATAGACCGCTTCCACTCGCGCCCGTTTTTC
>JALYXS010000112.1 GCA_030946965.1 Acidobacteriota bacterium | reverse complement strand
CGCGAAAACGATCCCGCTCAACGCCGCTCCCCCCGTGACGAAGGCCAGGGGCCAGCGCTCTTCGCGATAAAGGGGGATCTTGAGAACGCGCAAGATCAACGAGCCGAGAGCGAGAGACGTGATTGCCGTCAGCGCGGCTCCGAACAGGATGGGAGACAGAGCTTCGATTACTTCTGCGATCACTTACTGAACGTCGCCAGGACCGCGGAATACCACAACCGCGAGCGGGGGCAGCGTCACCGCTATACTGTGTTTGCGTTCGTGCCGCGGCACGGGCCTCGACATCAAGCCGCCCCCGTTCCCGACGTTGCTCCCGCCAAATATCTCGGAATCCGTGTTGAAAACTTCGGCGTAATAACCTGGAATCGCGACGCCGAACTCATACCCACGCCGCACCACGGGAGTGAAGTTACAGCAGAACATGAGAAAATCTTTCGACCTTTCGCCGCGCCGGATGAAGGAGATGATCGAATTGGCGGAGTCGTGGAAATCCACCCACTCGTACCCGGAGTGATGGAAATCAACTTCATACAAAGCCGGGTAAGCGCGATAGAAACGATTCAACTCCTGAACCAGTTTTTGTAACTTGCGGTGAAAATCGTATTGCAGTAATTCCCACTTGACACCAACGTTGTAATTCCACTCCTCATGCTGTCCGATTTCGCATCCCATAAAGAGAAGCTTCTTCCCCGGATGCCCGTACATATACGCCAGGAATGCGCGGACATTCGCGAATTTCTGCCATTCGTCTCCGGGCATCTTGTCGATCAAAGACTTCTTGCCATGCACGACCTCATCGTGTGAAATCGGCAAGACAAAATTTTCCGTAAATGCATACAACATGCTGAACGTGATGCTGTTGTGGTGATACTTACGATGCACCGGATCTTCGTGGAAGTAGTTCAGCATGTCGTGCATCCAGCCCATGTTCCACTTCATGGTGAATCCCAGGCCGTTCAAATAAACGGGCCGCGATACGCCCGGAAATGCGGTCGATTCCTCGGCAAACGTAAGCGCGCCGGGCACTTCGTGGGCCAGCTCATTAAAGCGCCGCAGCAAATCGATGGCTTCCAGATTTTCGTTTCCACCGTATTGATTCGGAATCCACTGGCCGGCTTCGCGCGAGTAGTCGAGATAGAGCATCGACGCAACGGCGTCCACGCGCAGTCCGTCGATGTGATATTTCTTCAGCCAGAAGAGCGCGTTCGAAATCAGAAACTCGCGCACTTCATTGCGTCCGTAGTTGAAGATCAGCGTGCCCCAATCGCGGTGCTCGCCTTTGCGCGGATCCGCATGTTCATAAAGCGCGGAACCGTCGAAATATGCCAATCCATGCGCATCCTTCGGAAAGTGCGCGGGCACCCAATCGACAATGATGCCGATGCCTTCCTGGTGGCAGCTATCGACGAAATACATGAAGTCTTCCGGCAGGCCGAACCGCGCGCTAGGCGCGAAATATCCCGTGACCTGGTAGCCCCAGGATCCGGAAAACGGATGCTCCATCATGGGCAGTAGTTCAAGATGGGTGTAGCCCATCTGTTTTGCATATTGGACCAGCTTTTGCGCCATCTCGCGATAGCTCAGCGGCTCGCCATGCGGTCCTCGCATCCAGGATTCCAGATGCACCTCATAAATCGAGATTGGCGATTTCAGCCACTCTTTTTTCCCGCGCTCCTCCATCCATGCGGTATCGCGCCACTGATAATTCTCCAGATTGCGCACGACGGACGCCGATTTCGGCGGCACTTCACTGCCGAATCCATAAGGGTCCGCCTTCAATTGCTGATAACCCATGAACTGCGAGCGAACATGATATTTATAAGCGGAGCCTTCACCGGCATCGGGCAGAAAAATCTCCCAGATTCCGCCGTTGCGCTTCCGCATGGGATGCCGCCGCGTATCCCAATCGTTGAAATCGCCCGCCACGCTAACGCCCTCGGCATTGGGCGCCCACAACGCGAATCGCGCGCCAGTGACACCTTCCACCTGGACGATATGCGCGCCCAGGCTGCGATAACTTTCGTAATTAGTGCCTTCGCCGTGCAGGTGGATATCGTAATCCGAAATCAGAGGCGGGAAGCGGTAGGGATCTTCAATTTCCTGAACCGTCCCATCCCATTTCGTCAATCGCAGTTTGTAAGGGCGGGATTCGCCGTCGAGCAACACCGCGAAGAAGCCCGTCTGATGCTTCTTCTTCATGCCGGCGGTTAACCCGTCCACACCGTCCACAATCACGCTCGCCGACTCGGCCTGGGGAAGAAAAGCGCGTACTTCCCACCGCGGTTCACCCGCTTTCTCTTTCACCACATGAGCGCCGAGAATACGAAACGGATCGCCATGGTATCCGCCTACAATTGCTTCTATATCGGCAGCAGTCATGCGAACCTCATTATATGGCGGCGGAACTGCATCTCCACTTAGAAGGCTCGGTTGAACCCGATACGATGCGGTTGCTGGCGCCGGAGTTATCTTTCGAAGAGATCCGCGGCCGCTACCGGTTCGAAAATTTCGCTGGATTTATTCAATGTTTCAAGTGGGTGGTGCGGCAACTGCATTCGCCGGAAGATTATGCGCTCATCACGAAGCACCTCTTGAACCGCCTGGAGCGGCAGGGTATCGATTATGCCGAGATCACTCTATCGGCGGGCGTAATTCTTTGGCGGCAGCTCGACTTCGACGCCATCTGGAAGGCTCTGCGGCGAGCCGCCGAGGCGTCTCCGGTTGAAGTGCGCTGGAATCTGGACGCCATCCGGCAATTTGGAGCGGATCACGCCATGCGGGTCGCCGAGATCGCCTCCGGATACGTGAGCGACGGCGCAATCTCGTTTGGGATTGGCGGAGACGAGAAGGCCGGCCCCGCGGAAATTTTCGCGGATGTTTACGCGTTCGCGCGCGCCCAAGGTTTACGATTGACGGCGCACGCCGGCGAAACTATGGGACCCGCATCCGTGTGGGCGGCGTTGGAAATCGGCGCGGAACGTATCGGGCACGGCATTCGCGCCGTCGACGATCCCGAACTGGTTAAGCACATGCGCAACGAGCGGATTCCGCTCGAAGTTTGCATGACAAGCAATGTGGCGACAGGCGCGGTGAGTTGTTTGGACGGTCACCCCATTCGCCGGCTCTACGATGCGGGCGTTCCGATCACGATCAACACGGACGATCCGGCGATCTTCGGGACGTCGTTAGCGAATGAATTTGAAATCGCGCGAACGCGATTTGGATTCACTGAATCCGAGTTGGCCGGCATTGCGGAGAATGCCTACACTTACCGCTTCGCGTAAATTATCTTCCCGCCCGCCACGGTATACGCCACTTCGGTCTTCGCTATCTCATCCGGCGTCACGCGAAAGATGTCCCGCGACAGCACCACCACATCCGCCAACTTTCCCACTTCCAGCGTCCCTTTATCGCGCTCCCCGAATTCCGCAAAAGCGCCCGACGATGTGTACGCGCGCACTGCCTCCTCAATCGTAATTTTTTGCCGCGGAATCCAACCGCTCGGATTTTTCCCGTCGATCGTCTCCCGCGTCACCGCGGCGAAAATTCCGAGAATCGGCGAGAGCGGCGCAACGGTCCAATCCGATCCGAACGCGACCGTCGCTCCCGCGTCCAGCAACGATCGGAAGGCATAGGTCGTCAAGGCGCGCTCATGCCCGATACTCGTTTCCGCCCACCGCCCGTCGTCGATGGCGTGATAGGGCTGCATGGACGCGATCACGTCGAGTTTCGCGAAACGCGGGATATCGGCCGCCAGCAAATGCTG
>JALYXS010000110.1 GCA_030946965.1 Acidobacteriota bacterium | reverse complement strand
GCTTCGGCCACTTCCTCGAGCGTGGCGCGAAATGCCTGAACCAGGGTAGTCGGCAAATTGCGGATGAAGCCGACTGTATCGCTGAGCAGCACGCGCCGCCGCGAAGGCAGAATCAGGGAACGCACGGTGGGATCAAGCGTGGCAAACATGCGCGCGTCCGCCGTGACCGCCGACTCGGTCAGCCGGTTAAAGAGAGTGGATTTGCCGGCGTTGGTGTAACCCACCATCGCGAGCGTCGGCAAAGGGACCGATTGGCGCTGAAGGCGGTGAACGCCACGGCCGGCCCGAACCTTTTCGAGATTGTCTTTGATCTTTTTAATGCGATGCCCGATGCGGCGGCGGTCGGTTTCAAGTTTGGTTTCGCCGGGACCTCGCGTGCCGATGCCGCCACCCAGCCGCGACATGGCCACGCCGTGGCCGCTCAACCGGGGAAGCATGTAATTAAGCTGCGCCAGTTCCACTTGCATGCGGCCTTCCCGCGTGCGCGCGCGGCTGGCGAAAATATCGAGGATCAATTGTGTCCGATCGATGACTTTGGTGTTGAGCTGTTCTTCCAGATTGCGCTGTTGAGTGGGCGTGAGATCGTGATCCGAAAGCACCACGTCGGCTTTCCCGGAGGAGACGAGTTGCGCCAGCTCAAGCACTTTGCCGTGCCCGAGTAGCGTAGCCGCCTCGGGGGCGCCGCGCGATTGAAAGACGCGGTCGATGACGATAGCTCCGGCGGTGCAGGCTAGCTCCGCCAACTCGTCGAGCGAGTCTTCATTCGACGGTTGATTCGAAGAGTTACGGGGAATACTGCTTCGGCCTTTCCGTTCAAACCCCACGAGGATGGCGCGTTCGGAACCGCTTTGTGAAGGCGAAGCCTAGCCCTCCGGAGGCTGATTCTGCGCCGGGGCGCCGGCCGGATACCCGCTGCCCGCTCCCTGAGCGGATGCAGCCGCCGGAGCGGCATGAGCGTACGTGGATCGCATTGTCACGATAGTGGAGATTGCGTGTTTGAAAATTAGTTGTTCCTGATTGTTGGTTTCCATCACGAGCGAATACTTGTCGAAACTTTTAATCCGGCCGGAGAGTTTGACGCCGCTTAACAAGTAAATAGTGACTACGCCCTTGTCTTTGCGGGCGTTGTTCAGGAAGCTTTCTTGAATGTTCTGCGCCAGTTTTTCCATCGCATGTTTCCCGCCCGTTTAAAGAGGAATTTACCAGATCGTATTCTACACCGAATCAAGAACCTGTAGTCTGTACCGGCGGCACCTGCCCGGCGGTACAATACCACCGGATGACAAGACTTTCGATCGCGGTACCTCTCCTGACGCTCTCTCTGTTAGCACAGCAAAAATACGACATCCTCCTCAAAGGGGGCCACGTCATCGACCCGCGCAACCGGATCAGCGGCACGCGCGACGTGGCGATTGCGAACCATAAAATCGCCGCCGTGGCCGAGAACATCCCGGCCGATCAAGCGAAGAAAGTCATCCCGATGAATGGCTTGTACGTGACGCCGGGCCTCGTCGATATTCACGTTCACGTATATGCCGGCACCGGGCAGAAGGGCGCGTACTCGGGCGACCTCAGCATTTATCCCGACGGCTTCACGTTCCGCAGCGGCGTCACGACGGTTGCCGACGCGGGCAGTTCCGGTTGGCGAAACTTTCCGGATTTTAAGGATCGCGTGATCGACCGCTCGAAAACGCGCGTGCTTGCGTTTCTCAACATTGTCGGGAAGGGCATGGGTGGCGGCCCCATTGAGCAGGATTTGAACGATATGGATGCGCAGGCCACCGCCAAGCGGGCAATCGAATTCAAGAATACGGTGGTTGGCGTGAAAACCGCGCACTATGCGGGGCCGGAATGGACGCCGGTGGAGCGCGCGGTTGAAGCCGGTGACGTCGCGAAGATCCCCGTGATGGTCGATTTCGGCAGCTTCGTTCCGCAGCGGCCGTACCAGGATCTGGTTCTCAAGAAGCTTCGCCCCGGCGACATTTCCACGCACATGTATCTTTACGCGGTTCCGATGCTGGACGCGAACGGCAAGCTGCTTCCATACCTGCTTGAAGCTCGCAAGCGCGGGATCATATTCGACGTGGGCCACGGCGCGGGCAGCTTTCTATGGCGTCAGGCCGTACCAGCCATCCAGCAGGGCTTTGTGCCGGATTCGATCTCGACCGATCTGCACGCCAGCAGCATGAATGCGGGCATGAAAGATATGGTGAGTGTGATGTCGAAGTTTTTGATCATGGGCATGAGCGTGGACGACGTGATTATGCGTTCCACCTGGAATCCCGCGCGGGAGATCAAGCACGAAGAGCTAGGCAACTTGAGCGTGGGCGCGCCGGGTGATGTCGCGGTCTTAAGCGTCGCGCCGGGCGACTTCGGGTTTGTCGATTCGTACGGCGCGAAGATGAAAGGGAACAAGAAATTCGTTTGCGAGATGACGGTTCGAGACGGCATGGTAGTTTACGATTTGAATGGGTTGTCGCGAGAGGACTGGACTAAGGCCGGCAAGAACTATGGAGTGCTGGGCGATAAGGCGTGGGACGGCACGTTGAGTCCCGCGGTATTTGAGAGGAAACACTAAACAATGAACGAGAATCGACGAAACGTTTTGAAAGCGGCGGCGGGAGCTTTGGCCGGCGCGGGCGCGGCAAGCGCTCAGACGGGATCCGCCAAACCGGAAAAGAAGGTTTACTATCTTGGACCCAAGCCCGCGAAACCTCTATTTTCGAGCGCCGTTTCCTACGGCAATCTCCTCTTCATTGCGGGGAAAGGGGCGCACTATCAGGGTGACGTGAAGGCGCACACCAAGACCGTGCTCGACGATATCCAAAAGGAGTTGGAGAACGCCGGATCGTCGATGGAGAAGGTGCTGAAGGTCAATGTTTACTTAAACGATATAAAGGATTGGGCGTCGATGAATGAGGTGTATCAGGGACGCTGGGGCGACAATCCTCCGGTCCGCACGACAGTCGCGCCCGCCGGCGGAATTCCCGGCGGCTCGCTGGTTGAGATGGACGTCATCGCTTACATCTAATGCGCCGGCGCACATTCATCCAAATGGCGGCCGCGGCGCCCGCGATACCCGCCGGTTTCCCACCAGCCGCTTTTGCAAAAGACTCGCCGGAGATCCCCCAGTACCATAGCGTCACGCGGTTCAAACCGGTTCCAGCGCCGTTCAGCAGGCCGGGACAGGTGGCGGCGCTGCATGCGGCGGATTGCATCGACCCCGCGTCCGAGCGCGTAAACGTTCCCGTGATGAAAGAAATGATGTCCGCCGGAATGCGATCCCTGACCGGCGATTCGGACGCGCGGGATGCGTGGGCGCGCTTCCTATCGCCTGCCGATGTGGTCGGAATCAAAGTGAATTGCTCAGGCGCTCCGGGAATCATGTCGACGCCCGAAGTGGTTGCTGAAATCGTGCGGAACGCGATGTCCGTTGGCGTGCCGCCCGAAAACATTACTATCTACGAACGGTTTCCGGACCAGATGAAGACGGTTCACTACGAAACCTACGTTCCGAAAGGCGTGCATGTGGATGCGGTCGAATTGCAGCGCCGCTCCATTATCAATTACGATCCCGATACGTATGTTGAGGTCAATTTCTTCGGCGAGGAAGACACGCGCTCAAACATGGTGCGCATGGTGACTGAACGTTTCACGAAGATTATCAATGTTCCGAACATGAAAGATCACGGCGCGGCGGGCGTGACCGGCTGCTTGAAGAATATGGCCTACGGGAATTTTTCGAACGTGGCGCGTTCGCACTATCAGGCAAAGACCAATACATATTCGTTTATTGGCACGCTTGCGGCGATGGAACCGCTGCGTTCCCGGACGGTGCTGCATGTGATGGATGGGCTACGCGGTGTTTGGCAAGGCGGCCCGTTCTCGACGAATCGCAAGTTTCGCTTTTATCCGAAAAAGATGATGTTCGGGACGGACCCTGTTGCAATGGACCGGTTGCTGATCGACGTCATCGAAGCGAAGCGAAAGTCGGAAGGGGCCATCTCGGTATGGGACCGGTCGCTGGACAATATGAAGCACGCGGGCGACCAGTTCATTCGCGAGCCGGGGCATATCGAGTACGCCGGAAGTCTGGGATTAGGAATTTACGATATCGGGAAGATCGTGAAGAAGAGCATCGAACTGTGACTTCACGAGGATGAACATCCCGGCAATCGTTTCCGATCCCGCGCCGCCTCCCGGATTCGAAAAGCTGCCGGCGCCCGGCGTTCAGTACCGCATGAATGTCGCGACCGCGAGCAGCGCGCCCTGGGTGAATGCCAATGGGTGGAGGCTTATGCGCGGTAATGCACCCGGATTCTTTTACGATGTTCCCGGAGCCGCCGCCGCTCTGGCCGCCGCGGAAGCGTTTTCGTACGGGGCCGAAGCCGCCATTCACACGGACGATCCCGGCGCGCGGCGATTCAGCGACATCGCGACTATCCTTAAGCAGGTTAAGCCGCGGACGCTTCCCGCAATGGCGAACGTCGGCGTGATCGACGACGGTTCCCCGGCGGCCGGCGAAATCATGAATCTGCTTACGCGCCGCAATCTGCTCTTCAAGATCGTTACGGCGTCCGATCCCAAACTCGACGTGAACGTCCGTCCCGATGCGGACGCCGCTCGCAATCCCAGTGTGTTCGCCCAGAAAGTGCGGCAGCAGTTGACCGATTCCAAACGGCTGCTGCGTATCTACGGCAGTGAAGTCGTCATCGGGCGATTAACCGGCGAGGGCAACACGGCGCGGCTCCATCTTCTCAATTACGACGTGCGGCGGAGCGTCTACGGGCTTCGCGTTCGCGTGCTCGGCGCCTACGCGAACATCGACGCGCAACCTTTGAAAATCCAGGATTACCGCCGCTTCCCCGACGCCACGGAATTCACGCTGCCCGAGCTTGGCGTCTATTCCGTTATCGACCTTTCGAAGTAATCTGCCGGAAAACGCGCAGCAAATTTCCACCCAGAAACTTGCGAATTCTTTCTTCGGAGTAGCCGCGCCGCAGCATCGCATCGGTGATCGCCGGGAGATCGCGGATGTCGCGCATTCCACGCGGCGGTGTTGGGCCGCCATCGAAATCGCTGCCAAGGGCAACGTGGTCTTCCCCCACAAGTTGAATCGCGCGATCCACCACCGCGACCCAACCGTCCGCCGTCAACTTCAGATCGTCTGGCGCATTTACGCCCACCATCGGAAACTGCTTGGCGACCGTGCGATCGATCTCTTCGATGCTCTTCGGCGGCCCATTTGCAATCGCGGATGTATCCCAAAACGGCTTGCCCGCATGTTGCGTGCGCCAATCGAAAACCTTGCGATTGTGAAACTCGTTGCCAATCTGGAATCCGATCACGCCGCCTTTCGCGGCCAGTTTTTTCAGCAGCCAATCCGGCATGTTACGCGGAATATCGTTGAAACTGCGCAGGCCGTGGTGCGTGGCCACAACCGGTTGCGCGCTCACGTCGATGGCTTGCGAGACGGTGTCGTCCGAACCGTGCGAAACGTTGATCACCATGCCGAGGCGATTCATTTCGCGAACCACGGCGCGCCCGTGCTCATTCAACCCATGCCACTTCGGCGGCGCGCAACA
>JALYXS010000103.1 GCA_030946965.1 Acidobacteriota bacterium | reverse complement strand
GGTCCGGCCAAAGCGGATGCTTTTCAAATGCGTGAGGGTGGGGTCCAGCCGTTATGTGTGGGCGTTTCTGCTTTGCGGAAGATATGAGCTGCGAAAAAACTTCACTCGCACTGTTGAACGGGGATTTAGGCTACTCTCGGATGAGGCCGTACAATCCGCAATCGAAATGCGGGGAAGATACATCTTCTACGAACTCTAGCCTGCAGCGGCTATAGCAACCAGGTCTAATAAACCGCGGATTATTGGACAGTTCGGAATATGAAGAAGACTGTGTTGGTAGTTGCGTTCGCGGTGGCGAGCATGCCGGTTGCGTTTGCGCAGTCAAGTGGTTCTGCCGCGCAGGCGGGCTCGTCAGCTGGCGGCCAGAATTCGACGAATGGCTCCGCAGGCGGGTGGAAACTTAACCGGCCAGACCGGCTCGGGATCGTCGTCCGGCCAAGATTCAACGGCATCTGGTTCTTCGTCTCAAGATATGTCGAAAAGCTCAATGGCACACAGTGGTAAATCAAAGCGCAACAAGAAGCACAAGAAAAGGTAGTGCTGGCACCTCCGATTCGGGTTTATGGGGAGCGAAGCAATCGAGGTGGAACGGCAGTGGTAGCGAAAACAGCACGAGCGGCATCACCAACCTGTAAACATGCAATGTCGGCGATTCACATCGCCCGGTAATCCACATGCGCGCGGGGCAACAGGCGAGCACAGAAAGAGATAGAAGCAGAGATGCGGACGCCAACTTTCCAAGGTAGAGGCGCAGTTAAGTTTGTGCGGGATAAATAAAGGTCAGGAATCAATACACATTCCGGGGATACTGAATGAAACAGCCAAAAGCGTTCGATCTATCCAGAATTAATGTGTAGTAGTCTCAACTTGATCTGACATTTGATAGAATGCGCGAGAGGCGCAAAAGGAGAATATCAGATGAACACAGATCAAAAGGTCATCAAGAATAAAGTTGGGCTGCTGAACCTTTCCGAAGTCTTGGGAAGTGTTTCGGAGGCGTGCAAAGTGATGGGCTATTCGCGCGACAGCTTCTACCGTTTCAAGGAGTTGTATGAGAAGGGCGGCGAATTGGCTTTGAAGGAGATCAGCCGGCGCAAGCCGGTTGTGAAGAACCGGGTGGAACCGCACGTGGAGCAGGCTGTCGTGGACATGGCGGTCGAGCAACCGGCTTATGGGCAGGTGCGCGTGGCCAATGAGCTGACCAGACGGGGAACATTCATTTCTTCCACGGGGGTGCGGAGCGTTTGGTTGCGGCACGATCTGCAGACCTTCCAACGGCGGCTGAAGGCGCTGGAGGCGAAACTCGGACAGGAGCCTGGTCGGGTTTTGACCGAATCGCAAGTACAGGCGATGGAAAAGGCTAAGCAGGACAAGGAAGCTCACGGCGAAATCGAAACTGCGCATCCTGGTTATCTGGGGGCTCAGGATACGTATTACGTGGGCACAATCAAAGGCGTGGGACGTATTTATCAGCACACGTTTATCGATACCTACGCCAAGGTCGCCTTCGCCAAATTATATGACCGCAAAAATGCTCTGGTCGCAGCGGACATGCTGAACGACCGCGTGGTTCCGTTTTTCGATCAACAGCAGGTACCCTTGCTGCGCATTCTTACAGACCGCGGCACGGAGTTTTGCGGTCAGCGCGAGCATCACGAGTATCAACTCTACCTGGCGATCGAAGACATTGATCACACAAGAACCAAAGCGAGGCCGCCGCAGACCAACGGCATCTGCGAGCGTTTCCACCGCACCATGCAGGATGAGTTCTATAGCATTGCCTTCCGCAAAAAACTGTATACGGGCCTTGAGCAGTTGCAGGCCGATGTGGACGCCTGGATCGTGGAATACAATGAGAACCGGCCGCACTCCGGCAAGTACTGTTTTGGGAAGACCCCGATGGAGACGTTTCGAAGCGCGAAGCACCTGGCCCAGGAAAAGCCACTCGACCGGTTTTTCATTTCAACAGAAGGTTTTTCCGGAAGCAATCCAGGAGTGGCTGTAGTTTAACGATTTGTCAGATCAAGTCTGAACTAATACAACGTGAAACTTGTCATAGACGATCTTGCACCGCGGAGCACATTGTTCCAGGCTCTTCCGGAATGGTTCCCACATGTCCACACACACTGCCTCGATCCTGTTCCGCTGGCGACTCACCAACTGACTACGAAAGAAATCGTCCAGCGTCTCCTTCCGCTCCTTGCCGAACCACAGCGGCTCGCCCGTTACCAGATTGCACACCACCGTCAGAAACTTGTCCTTCTTGCCCTTGTAGATCTCATCGACACCATCTGCCGCAACGGTGGTTGCCGCCGTCTCGTTTCCCATCGCTCCAGGTACCGTAGATCGATGGCCCGGACGGTGCTCTCTGCCAACCCCCCCGTCGCGCTACTTGCCGCGCCGCCGCACTCTCGCACGCCTGTCCCACAGCATAGAAATGCTGGATACCTGAGCCGATGTTCTTACGGGAATATCTTCGTGAACGAACACGGGATTCGGGGTGCCTGCGCCTTCTTGGGATCGGAGTCGCTTGTATGTTCCCGCTGACAGGAGATGGCTGTTCTGAGTTCCGCAACTTTGACGCATAGGCCACAGATGCCAGTCATGACCAATCACGGTTCTCCCATTAATCTGGTCCGTTTCATTCGCTTGACTGCACCTTGAAGCGAGTCGTATTCGCCATGAAATATAAATATGGTTAACGTTGTTGTTTCGAATCGATCCGCACTCACACTCAAACGCGTGTGAATTCCGCCCTAAGCTCCTGTTACAATAGTACTTAACCACAAAATATATGGCCGAATCCGAAGTTCCCCCCCAAGGGCCTCCCGCGCCTCCGCAACTGCCCCTAAACGGCGGCGCGGGCGGCGGTGACGACAATAATAAAAGCCACATTCCGATCAATATCGAAGACGAGATGCGGCGTTCGTATCTCGATTACTCGATGAGTGTAATCGTCGGCCGCGCCCTGCCCGATATTCGCGACGGCTTAAAGCCCGTCCATCGACGCATCTTATACGGTCTGCACGAACTCGGCCTGACGCCCAACCGGCCCACGCGGAAATGCGCCAAGATCGTCGGCGAAGTTCTCGGCAAATTTCACCCGCATGGCGACATTCCCGTTTACGATGCGCTGGTCCGCATGGCCCAGCCGTTCAGCATGCGCTATCCGCTCGTCGATGGGCAAGGTAACTTCGGCTCGGTCGATGGCGACCCGCCCGCGGCAATGCGATACACCGAAGCGCGGCTTTCGTGGATTGCCACCGCGCTGCTGCAGGACATCGATAAAGAAACGGTAGATTTCAAACCGAACTACGACGATAGCGAGACGGAACCGGAGGTCCTCCCCAGCCGCGTGCCGAACCTGTTGATCAACGGCTCGTCCGGGATCGCCGTCGGCATGGCGACCAACATCCCGCCGCACAATTTGACGGAGATCATCAACGCCACCATCGCGCTGATCAAGAAGCCCGATCTCACGCTCGCTCAAATTATCGATATGGTTCCCGGCCCCGATTTTCCGACCGGCGGATTCATCCTGGGGCGTCAAGGAATCCTCGATGCATTCACCCGCGGCCGAGGTTCGCTCAAGCTGCGCGCCAAGGCCGCCATCGAGAAGATGGGAAAGGATCGCGAGCACATCATTGTCACCGAGATCCCCTATCAGGTGAATAAATCGCGGCTCATCGAACATACCGCGTCCCTCGTGAACGAGAAGAAGATCGAAGGCATTTCCGAAATTCGCGACGAGAGCGATCGCGATGGCATGCGCATCGTTTTCGAATTGAAACGAGGCGAACAGGCCGAAGTCATCCTCAATAATCTCTACAAGAATACGCAGCTTCAGATCAGCTTCGGAATCATCAATCTATCGATCGTCAACGGGCAGCCGCGCGAATTAAGCCTGATCGACACGATCAAGTATTTCATCGAACATCGCGTTGATGTAGTCCGCCGCCGCACCGATTACGAATTGCGTAAAGCGCGCGAACGCGAGCATCTGTTGCTTGGTTTCAAGCGCGCTCTGGAAAGTCTGGATGAAGTAATCCGGTTGATTCGCGCGTCAACTTCTCCGCGCGACGCTCGCGATTCGCTGATCGCTTCGTTCCAATTCTCGGAAAGGCAAGCGCAAGCCATTATCGAATTACAGTTGCAGCGCCTCACGGGCATGGAGCGCCAGAAAATCATCGACGAGCTTGCGGACATTCAGCGCCGCATTTCCGAATATCTCGAAATCCTCGGCTCGGAATCGGTGCTCCGCGATGTAATCGTCAAGGAACTCAAGGAAGTTCAGAAAGACTACGGGGACGAGCGACGCACGCAAATTATCGAAGACACGGGCGAGATCCGGCTTGAAGATCTCGTCGCGGTCGAAGATGTCGCGGTCACGGTGACACACGGCGGATATCTGAAGCGCACGGCCGTCGATACATACCGGCGGCAGGTGCGCGGCGGCAAGGGCCGCATCGGGATGGGCACGCGGCAGGAGGATTTTGTCGAGTACTTCCTGGTCGCGTCCACGCACAGCTATCTGCTCACATTTACCAACAAGGGCCGGGTCTACTGGCAAAAAATTTACGAAATTCCCGATTCCTCCACAACCAGCAAGGGCAAGAATATTTCGAACCTGATCAATCTTCAGCCGGACGAAACCGTGAAGGCGTTCATGGCCGTTCGCGAGTTTGTGCCGGACCGGTTCATCGTGATGGTCACCAAGTACGGCGTAATCAAGAAATGCGAGTTGACCGAATTTAACAATCCGCTGTCGCGCGGAATTATCGCGCTAGGAGTGGACGAAGGCGACGAGTTGATTGCCGCGCGTTTGACCAACGGAGATAATTACATCTTCCTCGGATCGCACAGCGGGCAGGCGATCAAGTTCAAGGAGTCGCAGGTGCGCGCCATGGGCCGGCCAGCGCGGGGCGTGCGCGCGATGGATCTCGAAGAACAAGATTTCATCGTGGGCGCCGAGGTGGTCGAAGAGCAGGGACTGATTCTGACGATCTCCGAACATGGCTACGGGAAGCGCACGCCGTTGAAGGATTACCGGCTAACCAGGCGCGGCGGGAAGGGCGTGATCAACATGAAGACGTCGGCCCGCAACGGCAAGGTAGTCGGAATACTTTCCGTCAAGGACGATTCGGATTTGATGATCGTCACTAAGGATGGCAAGATGATCCGCATCGAATCGGGCGAGATCCGGCAGGCCGGGAGGTCGACTCAGGGCGTGCGATTGGTTCGCATGGAAGAGGACGACCGCGTGGCGGGAGCTTGCGTGATTCCAGACGCGCCTATTGACGACGAGAAAAACGGAGACGGAGCGCAGGGGGATCTGCTGCTGCAGTAACGTTCCGTAATCGCCGTCTTCCGAGCGCGATCCATAAACGTTGGCCGACGTATTGTCGATGGACGTCCGGCCGGTGATTTTTCGCTTTGACTACGGCGCGGAGCACGTTGATTGTGTCGATTACCACTGAAAAGCCCGCCTCACTCGTTCTTATCGTGTTGCGCGAATGTATTGAACCTTCGGGCTTGCTATCGCGCAATCGGCTTTGGAGTAACGCGCAACACGCTTTCCGAACTCGTCGAGCTTGCAAAAGTCCGCCGCTGCTGCAATAACGGCGCTTTTCAGAACAAAATTTTCGCCGCGATCTGGATTAGCCGCGGAAAGTTCCGTTGGGAAAGCGGCAACTGGCCGAAACGAGGATCCTTGAAGTCCGTCGTTGGCGAGCCGAACAAAGGCGTGTTCATGGCGTTGAACGTTTCCCCGCGCAGTTGAAGTTTCAGGCGCTCGGACATCTGAAAGCTGCGCGCCACTGTCAGATTTAGCGCCGGAACAGCGGGATTCCGAATCCACGCGAAGCGGTCTTCCGTGTTCCGCAGCGTGTATGATGGCCGGTCCTTATAACACGAAATACTATTGTTAAACCACTGCGTGGAGGTCTGATCTCCGCCAGGGGGCAGATAGGAATCACAAGTGAAAAGGGCGTTCGGCTTCGCCACCGGAAATCC
>JALYXS010000077.1 GCA_030946965.1 Acidobacteriota bacterium | reverse complement strand
CGCTCACGCCGAACAGAATCAGAACCGAGTTGAAAACCCGCCCCGCGCGGCTGAGTGGATGTACTTCCTGATAGCCGACCGTCGTGATCGTAATCAGCGTCATGTAAAACGCGTCGAACGGTGAATAATGTTCGATCAGGCAGAACCCCGCCGTACCTCCGATCAGCGTTAGGAGGATTAATGCCGCGACAAGCATAATCCGGCGGACGATTCGGCGGCTCATGGGAGTATTCAGTATAGGATTTCGTTACAGTGATAAGAATGAAGCGCGGCGAAGAGCGGGATGCCGCCATCGCGCGCACCGTCCGGCAAATTCCTAAAGGCAAGGTGGCCACGTACGCGCAAGTTGCGGCCGCGGCGGGATACCCGCTATATCATCGCCAGGTAGTCCAGGTTCTCCGCAAAGCGGGGGAGGCGCTCCGGTGGCATCGCGTGGTGGGTGCTGGAGGCGAGATTCGCACGAAACTCGTGGCCGCTCAGGAGCAGCGGCTTCGATTAAAGATGGAAGGCGTGCGATTTCGCGGCGCGCGCGTGGCCCTGGAAGATCATCGTCACACATTTCGCGGCTGGGAATGCGAGTAACGAATTTGAATAAATTGCGATAGACTCACTCAATATATGGAAACCCGCAGAGACACTCTCAAAATCATTGGCGCGATCGGCACTACATGCGCCTTTCCATTCTCCGCCGATGAGCTCTACGGTCAGCACGTCCATTCCGCCGCAATGGCTCCGCCGCCCCCCGCTGGACCGTTTCAACCGAAATTTTTTACGGCTCCGGAGGTTGCAACCGTGTCGCGCATCTCGGAATTGATTATTCCCGCAACCGATACTCCCGGCGCAATCGAAGCAGGAGTTCCGCAGTATATCGACCTCGTGGTGAGCACGAATCCCGAACATCAAAAACACTTCCAGGATGGGCTCGCTTGGATCGAACGGCACTCCAACCAGAAATTCGGCAAGCCTTTCGTGCAGATATCGGAGGCTGAGCAGATCGATCTTTTAACGCCATTGAGCGAAGCGTCGGACCGTGCGCCGGAGACGCCTGCTCCCGCTGCTCCAGCCGGAAAAAGCTCGGCGAAGAATGTTCAGGCCGGTGTCGAAGCCAATCAGGACACGCTTCAGACGAAGCAGCCGGATCCCGATCCCGGTCAGATTCGCAGTACCGGCGCTTCTTTCTTCCGCCTGATTAAGAATTTAACCGCCGATGGTTATTACACATCGCAGCCGGGATTGGTGCGGGAATTGGGATACAAAGGCAACGTTGCGCTGGCCGCGTTCCCCGCGTGCACCCACGAGCACTAGCTCGAACAGCGGCTAATGGCCGTTCTTGTTCTGCTTGAGAAGCACGTCCATTAATTGCTTGAACTTGACGTCGGTATCGCGCTGGGATTCCTTCAGTTCTTTCACTTCTACGTGCAGTTCTTTCATTTCTTCGTGCAGCAACTCCTGCTTTTGCCCGATATCGACAATCATCTTCATTCCGGCCCAGATCAATTTCCGAATCGCAAGAATCTGTTTCTCCGATTTGGCTTGATTGGCGCTAACTGCGGCTAAGTTCGCCTCCGTCTTGGCTTGCTGGGCCAAGATGAATTCGATCGTCTTTTCGACATCCATGGCGCTCCCACTATAGCAAGTAGCTTGCTAGCGAACGCGATACACGAGAGCATCCTCTACGAATCGATCGCCGATTAGTTGGCCACCCAAACGCATACCTTCAACGTTCCTTACTTTCGCAAAGATGCGGCGCAATGCGCGGATGAAAGGATCGGAAATTTTAAGAATCAGCAACGCTGGAGTTCGTTCCAGGGATATTCCCGCCGCTGTATGGGCGTCATGAACAAGCCCGTAAGCTTCCGCAAGTCTAGCTGCGTCTAGCCGGCGCGATGCGAGCACAAAACGCCAGTCGTCGTACTCCGTGGTGTAGAGCCATAACGCTACGGTAATCGATAGGGCTGAATTATCAAGAGCCTGAAGAAGCTCCGATCCGATCGCCAAATCCGTTGTTAGCAATGACGTTTTTCCAAGCAAATATCCCATGCTTCCGGTCGCTAATCGCATTCATAAGTTCCTGCGCCACCTCCAAACCACTCCTCCGGTAGCGGCTGTGCTCTGACCACTGCCGCACAACGTCCCAATGGTTACGAAAGATGGGATCTCGGTTCGCCTCTTCCAAACGCGCTAGCTCCAGTTTAGCGATTTTGATCAGGTCCTTCAGATTATGCGTATAACTCGCGTCCACGCTTTTCTTGTCTGGGAAATCATGAC
>JALYXS010000073.1 GCA_030946965.1 Acidobacteriota bacterium | reverse complement strand
TGCGAAACGGCATGATGGGAGAACTCCTCAAGACTGTTTGAGAAATCATATAACAGTTTCGGGGACTTCGCTCGGGCTACTTGTAAACTCGGCCCGAGTATCTGTATAGTTATTCCACATCGAGGTTAGAGAAGATGAGGATTTTTGCTAGCTCGGCGATTTCCGCTGTCTCCGGTATTTTATTGATGGCGGGCCTGTCGTTCGGCCAGCAGATTACGGGATCGGTAACTGGGACGGTTGTAGATCCGGTCGGTGCGGCCGTTGCCGGAGCGCCTGTCAAGCTCTCTAACACGAGTACTGGCGCGGTTGAAAGCGCGAACAGCGACGACTCGGGAAATTTCCGGTTTCTGCTTTTGCCGCCCGGCAACTATTCGTTGCAGGTAACCACGCCCGGATTCAAGTCCTTCATCCGCGATGGCCTCATCGTTGAAATCGACCGGTCGGTTGCGATTCCCGTCACGCTTCAGATCGGCCAAGTCTCGGACACGGTCGAAGTCTCGGGCGGCTCTCCGCTGCTCGATCCGAATACGTCTTCTCTCGGAACCGTGATGGACGAGAGGAAGATAATCGATCTGCCGCTCAACGGGCGGAATCCGATGGGGCTGGCCAACCTCATTCCAACCGTGAAAGGCATCGGCTACTTCGGCGGTCAAGTGCTCTCGAGCTGGCGTCTCGCCGCTGTCGGCATCGGTGGAGGACAACCGCTTAGCAACGGGTTTCTGGTGGACGGCATCGCCAACGACAAGGCGGCCGATTCCGGCCCGATGACATTTCTTACCGTGGATTCGACCGAAGAGTTTAAGGTGCAGACGAACGGCATGTCGGCGGAATTCGGGCGCACCAGCGGCGGCGTCATCAGCATGATTTCGAAGAGCGGAACCAATCGATATCACGGCAGCTTGTTCGAATTCTTGCGGAACGATAAGCTAAATGCGAACAATTTCTTCGCGAATAAAGCCGGGGTCGCCCGATTGCCATCGCGCGTGAACCAGTTCGGCGGCACGGCCGGCGGCCCCATTGAGAAGGACAAGCTGTTCTTCTTTTTCAATTACGAGGGCTATCGCGAGCGCATGTCGAGCCTCGAAACCATCACCGCGCCGAATGCCGCGCAACGCGCCGGCGATTTTTCGGGTCTGAAAACCAGCGCCGGGCAATCCATAACTATCTACGATCCCTACACCACCGTCCCGGACCCGGCGCACCCCGGCGCGTTCATCCGGTCGCCATTCCCCGGCAACATCATCCCGGCTAACCGCATCAACCCGATTGCGGCGAACATTCTGAAATACTATCCGTCCCCCAATTTGCCCGGACTTTCGGCGAACGATTTTCTGACCAGCCCGACCCCGATCGACAAGAACTATTACAGCGGCCGCCTGGATTACAACATTTCGCCGACCCGGCGCATCGCCGGACGGTATACGTGGGATAAGCTCGACTGGCAGTTCGCAAATTTCTTCAATAACCTTGCGGACGTGGACGGCCGCACGATTTTGATCCCGCGGCAAAACGGCTACATCAGCTATACCGAGTCTCTCTCGCCGACTCTGTTGTTCGATGGACGCGTGGGCGTCAACCATCAGACCGAGGCGTTCAACACTCCCAGCCAGGGGTTCGATATCACGCAACTTGGCTTTCCCGCGAGCTTGTTAAACCAAAGCCAGAGCGCTCCCGGAGCCAAGCAAGGCATTTTTCCGCGCTTGAACGTGAGCGACCTGATTACTTTCGGCGGGACCGCCGCCTCGGCCAACCACACCAACACCGGTTCGGCCAGCGGCACCATCACGAAGATTCACGGCGAACAGACCTGGAAGGCCGGCTACGAATTCCGTTTGTATCAGCGAAATGTTTTCGGGATCAATTCACCCGTGGGATCTTACAATTTCAATCGCGTCTTCACTCAGGGTCCTAATCCCGACCAGGCGAGCGCCACTTCGGGATATAGCGTTGCGTCCTTGCTGCTCGGCACTCCGGCGAGCGCCTCCGCCGGCGTCAATTCGCCGATCACCTCCACGTTAAAGTACAACGCACTGTTTTTCCAGGACGATTGGAAAGTAAACGGAAAGCTTACGCTGAATCTCGGTCTGCGCTGGGAGAAGGAAGGCGCGCCGACGGATCGTTACAACGCTTTCAGCAACTTCGATCCCGGCATCGCGTCGCCACTGCAAGTGCCCGGCCTGAATTTGAAAGGAGGCTTGGTTTTTCCCGGAGTGGGAGGACGCACCCGAAGTCTTTTTACCAGTAGCAATAAGGATTTCCAGCCGCGATTCGGCTTCGCGTACCAATTCAATCCGAAGACCGTTTTCCGCGGCGCGTATGGCATCAGCTTTGTGCCCACGACCCAGGCCGGAGTCGACACCTCGGCGATCGGTTTCAGCAGCACTACTTCCGCGGCGACCTCCAACGACGGTGGACGGACTCCGGCCAACACCATCGGGAATGCCTTCCAGGATGGCCTCAACCAGCCGACCGGCAGCTCATTGGGAGCGCTTACCGCCATCGGAACGAACCTGACCGCGGCCAAATACAACCTGCGCCGGGGCTACTCGCAGCAGTGGAACTTCACGGTACAGCACCAGCCGTTCGAGGGCTGGCTTTTTGAGGCGGGGTATGTCGGCAACCGCGGCGTACACCTGTTCATGTACAACGAGAACCTCAATTGGCTGCCGGATTCCACTTTTTACGCGAATGGATCGGTGCTCGGTCAACTGACGCCCAATCCGTTTTTCGGTGTTATCAAAACCGGACCGCTCGCCGCCGCGACGGTTCCGCGCGCGCAGTTGCTACTGCCCTTCCCGCAATACACGGCTCTTCCTGGCAGTCTCCAAGGCGGCGTGGTCAGCCCGTTCTCCTACCGCGGCGATTCCATTTATCACGCGCTCACGCTCAAGGTGGAAAAACGTTTTGCAAAAGGCTTCTCGGTGTTGGGCGCCTACTCGAAATCGAAGCTGATCGATCTGGGCGATAACCTCACGCAAGTGCGGCC